>VERS01000328.1 GCA_018882545.1 Mycobacterium sp. | reverse complement strand
CACCACAGCAGCCCGCAGAACACCGCGCCGTCACTGATCCGGTCGCAGGTCGCGTCGAGCACTGCGCCGAACCGCGTGCCGCCGCCGCGTTCCCGGGCCATCGCGCCGTCGAGCATGTCGGCGAGTACGAAAAACCAGATCACCAGCCAGCCGGCGAACAGATGTCCGGCGGGAAACAGGGTGAGCGCGGCCAGCACCGAGCCCGCCGTGCCGATGATGGTGACGGTGTCGGGGGTCAGCCCGGTCTTCAGCGCCGCCTTGGCGATCGGAACGCTGAGCTTGGTGTAGGCGGCGCGGGTCATCAGGAAGAAGTCGCTCACGGCAGGGTGGCCCACTCCCGCGCCAGCAGTGTGCGGGTATCGCGCAGTAACTGCGGGATCACTTTGGTCTGACCCACGACGGTGATGAAGTTGGCATCGCCGGACCAGCGCGGGACGACATGCATGTGCAGATGCTCGGCCAGCGACCCACCCGCCGAACGGCCGAGGTTGAGCCCGACGTTGAAGGCGTCCGGGTGCGAGACCGCCTTGATCACCCGGATCGCCCTCTGGGTGAAGGCCATCAGTTCGGCAACTTCGGCGTCGGTGAGGTCCTCCAGTTCGGAGACCTGCCGGTAGGGCACGACCATGAGGTGGCCCGGGTTGTAGGGTTAGAGGTTGAGTACCGCATAGACCAACTCGCCCCGGGCCACGACCAGACCGTCCTCGTCGGACAGATGCGGAATGTCGCTGAACGGCTGTGAGGACTTCGCCGAACCGGCCAGGTTCGGCGACTCGACGATGTAGCTCATCCGGTGCGGGGTCCACAGCCGCTGCAGCCGGTCGGAATCACCGGTGCCCCGGTCGATGAGCGACTCCGTCCCGTCGTCGCTGCGGTCGATGAGCGACTCCGTGCCGTCGTCGCTGGCGTCGTCGGTCACGCCTGCACCAATTCGGCTGTCGGGAAGGCGTTTCGGCGACTGTCGATCCAAGACCGGATGGTCGCCACAGCCTGCTGTCGCGGCACCCCGTTGATCTGGCTGCGGTCGGCGAACCGGAAGCTGACGGCGCCGGCCTCGACGTCACGGTCACCGGCGAGCAGCATGAACGGGACTTTCAGGTTGGTGTGGTTGACGATCTTCTTGGCCATCCGATCGTCGCTGGCGTCGACCTCGGCTCGAAGACCGAGTGATCGCAACTCGGCGGCGACCTCCTGCAGGTAGCCGGCGTGCTCGTCGGCGACCGGGATGCCGACCACCTGGACCGGGGCCAGCCAGGCCGGGAAGGCTCCCGCGTAGTGCTCGGTGAGGATGCCGAAAAACCGCTCGATGGAACCGAACAGGGCGCGGTGGATGAGCACCGGGCGCTGTCGGGTGCCGTCGGCCGCGGTGTACTCCAGAGCGAAACGTTCGGGCATGTTGAAGTCCAGCTGGATGGTCGACATCTGCCAGCTGCGACCCAGCGCATCGCGCACCTGGACGCTGATCTTGGGACCGTAGAACGCCGCGCCGCCCGGGTCGGGCACCAATTCGAGTCCGGAGGATTCACCGACCTCCCGCAAGGTCTCGGTGGCCTCCTCCCACATCTCGTCGGATCCGACGTACTTCTCGGGGTCCTTGGTGGACAGCTCGAGATAGAAGTCGTCCAGACCGTAGTCGGCGAGCAAGTCCAGCACGAAGCGCAGCAGCGAGGTCAACTCCTGGCGCATCTGCTCGCGGGTGCAGTAGATGTGCGAATCGTCCTGGGTCATGCCGCGCACCCGGGTCAGGCCGTGGATCACTCCGGACTTCTCGTAGCGGTAGACCGTGCCGAACTCGAAGAGGCGCAATGGAAGTTCCCGATAGGACCGTCCCCGGGACCGGAAGATCAGATGGTGCATCGGGCAGTTCATCGGCTTGAGGTAGTAGTCCTGCCCGGGCTTGCGCAGGGTGCCGTCCTCGGCGTACTCGGCATCGATGTGCATGGGCGGGAACATCCCTTCGGCGTACCACTCGAGGTGGCCGGAGGTGATGTAGAGCTGTTCTTTGGTGATGTGGGGGGTGTTGACGAACTCGTAACCGGCCTCGATGTGCTTACGCCGTGAGTATTCCTCCAACTCGCGGCGCACGATCCCGCCCCTGGGGTGGAAAACCGGCAGGCCCGAACCCAATTCGTCGGGGAAGCTGAACAGGTCAAGTTCCACGCCGAGTTTGCGATGATCGCGACGCTGGGCCTCGGCGAGCAGTTCCAGGTGGCGGTCCAGGGCCTGCTGGGACTCCCACGCGGTGCCGTAGATGCGTTGCAAGCTGGCGTTGCGCTGGTCCCCCCGCCAGTACGCCGCTGAACTGCGAGTGAGCTTGAACGCCGGAATATATCTGGTGGTAGGGATATGCGGCCCGCGGCACAGATCACCCCAAATCCGTTCCCGGGTGCGGGGATTGAGGTTGTCATAAGCTGTCAGCTCGTCATTGGAACCAGGGGGGCCGACCTCCATGATGTCGGCGTCGCCGGACTTGTCGTCGATCAGTGCCAATTTGTAGGGTTCCCCCGCCAACTCGGCGCGCGCCTGGTCCGTGCTCTCGTAGACCCGCCGAGCGAACAGCTGGCCTTCCTTGACGATCGCGCGCATCCGCTTCTCCAGTGCCTCGAGATCCTCGGGCGTGAAAGCCGCTGGAACGTCGAAGTCGTAGTAGAAGCCGTCGGTGATCGGCGGCCCGATGCCCAACTTGGCCCCCGGGAAGAGTTCCTGGACGGCCTGGGCGAGTACGTGGGCGGCCGAGTGCCGGATGACGCTGCGGCCCTCCTCGGTGTCGGCGGGCACGGGGGTGACCTCGACGTCGGCCTCGGGAATCCAACTCAGGTCGCGCAGTTTGCCTGTGGCGTCGCGGACGACCACGATCGCTCCCGGCTCGCCGCGGGCGGGCAGGCCGGCCTCGCGGACGGCGGCGCCGGCGGTCGACCCGGCCGGGATCCGCAGCAGGTCGGCGGGTGCGGGGGCGCTCATCCACGGTCTCTTTCTCGGGCAGCGGTGATCCCGCGCCGGATCGGCGCGGTGGCGACGACAATGCTATCCAGACCGCTGGTCAGGCCCCCAGTCCGAGCGGGCTGTCGAGGGCGGGGTGGTAGAGACCGACCAGCTTCGCCGACCAGGCCAGTGCGCCGAGCAGCCACAGTGTCATAACCACGACACCGGCGGTGAGCAGCGCACCAAGAGCCTGCACCCACCAACTCTGGCGGCGTAGCCAGCCGATCGCCGTGTCGTAGCGGCGGCGGGTATAGCTCAGGGTTCGATGAGCCCAGTAGAACTCCGAGGCCAGGATCGCCAGACCCAGGAACACGATCGCCCAGCCCGGTCCGGGGTACGGGATGGCGGCGATCCCCACGGCCAAGACACCGAAACCAATGACGCCGACCCCGACCCGGTAACTGAAATCCAACATCGGCCGCTCACGGATACGCTCCCGGTGGCGCCTCCACCGGGCGGTTATGCGGGCATCCTCGGGCATCGCCGCCAGATTACGTGCACACACAGCCCGACAGCGGCATGGTGGACGGATGAGGTTGGCCGATCTGGCCGGGCTGCCGCTGACCTATCCCGAAGTCGGGGCAACCGCGACCGCGATTCCCGGTGGGTATGCACACGTCCGGATGTCGCGTCGGATCGGGCACGGCCGGGCCCGGTTCGAGCAGGCAGCCGAGGCCGTGATGCGCTACGGCATGCTGCGCGGCGCGGGACTGCGGGTGGAGGCCACCACCGAGGTGGCGAGGGTGGGCACCGACGTGCTGGGCCGGCTCGGTCCGTTCATCGCGCCGTGCCGGGTGGTCTACGTCATCGACGAAACCGACCGGCGCGGCTTCGCCTACGGCAGCCTGCCCGGGCACCCGGTGTCCGGCGAGGAGATGTTCGGGGTGCGCTACGACCCCGTCGACGGTGCCGTCTTCGGCGAGGTGGTGGCCTTCTCCCGGCCTGCGACCTGGTGGAGCAGGCTGGGCA
>VERS01000327.1 GCA_018882545.1 Mycobacterium sp. | reverse complement strand
CGTCGAGGGGCTGGCCACCGTCATCCCGTTCCACCGGGCCGTTCTGCGCGACCCGGCGTTCATCGGCGACGACAACGGCTTCACCGTGCACACCCGCTGGATCGAGACCGAGTGGGACAACACCATCGAGCCCTTCACCGGCGGCGGTGCGGTCGACGAGGAAGAGACCCAGCCACGCCAGACGGTCGTCGTCGAGGTGGGGGGCCGTCGGCTGGAGGTGTCGCTGCCCGGGGATCTGGCGCTGGGCAACGGCGGACCGGCCGAACCGGGCGTCATCCGCAAGAAGCCCAAACCGCGCAAGCGTGGCGCTCAGACCGGTGCAGCGACCTCCGGTGACGCGGTGACCGCCCCCATGCAGGGCACCGTGGTCAAGGTCGCCGTCGAGGAGGGGCAGACCGTGGCCGTCGGCGAACTGGTGGTGGTGCTGGAGGCGATGAAGATGGAGAACCCGGTTACCGCGCACAAGGACGGCGTCATCACCGGCCTGGCGGTCGTCGCGGGCGCCGCGATCACCCAGGGCACGGTGCTGGCCGAGATCAAGTAGACCTGCCTACTGCAGCTGGTCCCGGAGCCTGGCCAGCGACCTGGCCAACAGCCGGGACACGTGCATCTGGGATATCCCGACCCGCTCGGCGATCTGGGTCTGCGTCAGCGACTCGAAGAAGCGCAGCAGCAGTACGGTGCGCTCACGTTCGGGCAGGGCGGCGAGCAGCGGCCGCAACGCCTCCCGGTTTTCGATCCGATCCAGGCTGAGGTCCAGATCGCCCAGGGTGTCCACGATCGCCGGCGCATCCTCGTCGCCGCCGCCGCCGTCGATGGACAGCGTCTTGTAAGAGCTGCCGGCGACCAGACCCTCGACCACCTCCTGGCGATCCATGCCGAGTTCGGCGGCGAGTTCGGTGGCATTCGGCGCCCGGCCGAGTTGCTGCGAGAGCTCGGCGGTGGCCGCGCCGAGCCGCAGGTGCAGATCCTTGAGCCGGCGCGGGACCTTGACCGACCAGCTGTTGTCCCGGAAGTGCCGACGGACCTCACCCATGATGGTGGGCACCGCGAACGACACGAAGTCCGAGCCGGTGTCGACGTCGTAGCGAATGACGGCGTTGACCAAACCCACCCGGGCCACCTGCACCAGATCCTCGCGGGGCTCCCCGCGCCCGTCGAACCGGCGGGCGATGTGGTCGGCCAGCGGTAGGCACCGCTCGACGATGCGGTCGCGGTGACGGCGGAAGGCCGGCGTACCGGGGTCCAGTTGGGCCAGTTCGCGGAACATCTCCGGTACGTCGGCGTATTCGGAAGTCGGCCTCGAGGGTTGGTCCCCTGGGCCCGCATCGGCCGCCCGGAGCGTCACCGCGAAGTGCCTGCTCGCCTCGTGGTCAGGGAGATGCCGACGACGCGGCCGTCGGAACCTAAGAGGTGGTCGGCCGGTAAACCGTCCTGAGAGCCGGCCTGAGAGCCGGCCTGAGAGCCGGCCTGAGAGCCGGCCTGAGAGCCGTTGTGGAACATGCGCACGTCGTCGGTCAGCGAGCTGAGCACATGCCAGCTGAAGCTGCCCTCGGCGACGATGTCGTCGGTGGCGCAGGTCGTGGAGACCTCGACGACGACGGCGTCGACCCGGGGATCGACGAGGACAGTCAGCGTCGCGTCCGGGGTGGCCGCGCGGATGAGGCGGGTGCAGGCCTCGTCGACGGCCAGCCTCAGGTCGGCGACGGCATCGAAGTCGAGATCGAAGTAGGTGCCGACGGCACCGACGAGGGTGCGCAGCAGAGCCAGGTTCTCCAACTCAGCCGCAACCCTGACCTCGACCGCGGCGGGATCACGTTGGGGCACGTGGCCGCGTCCGGCGCCATCTGACATCTATCCTCCCGCACTGCGAACGGTAGCAGGTCATACCCGGCCCGGGAGGCTGTCAAACCTCGCGCTCCGGTTTGCCGTAGGCCGGGCCCGGGTACACCCCGGAGGACCAGGCGGCCGAGCGGTAGGGGTAGTGATGCCGACCAGCGCGGAGCGCGAGGACCCGCGGTCGTTCCGACCCAGCCGGTCCTGCGCCTATGAGGGATGGACTGTCGCTGAACTGAAGAAGCGCGCCAAACAACTGGGCATCTCGGGCTACTCCGGCTTGAACAAGGAAGAGCTGATCGAACTGATCCGCCGTTACTGATCCGCCGTTACCGATCCGGCCCAGACGGCACCGAGGGCACCGAAGAAGGCACGCACGTCCTCGACGAACAGTTCAGGTTGCTCGAACGCCGCGAAGTGCCCGCCGCGTGGCATATCGGTCCAGTGGGTGATGTTGTAGCGCGCCTCACACCAGTTCCGGGGGGCCTTGATGATCTCCTTCGGGAAGGCCGCCACCCCGGTGGGCACCTCAACCCTGCCGGGGGCGAGGCTGCCGAAGCTCTCCCAGTACAGCCGGGCCGAGGACGCCGCGGAGTTGGTGACCCAGTAGAGCATGACGTCGTCGAGCATCTCGTCCCTGCTGAGCGCATTCTCCGGGTGGCCGTCGCAGTCGGTCCAGGCCCAGAACTTCTCCACGATCCAGGCGAGTTGCCCGGCCGGCGAGTCGGCCAGCCCGTAACCCAGCGTCTGGGGTCGGGTGGATTGTTGTTTGGAGTAGCCGGAGTCCCATTTCTGATAGTGCGTCATGGCGGCCAGGGCGGCACGCTCCTGCGGCGTGGGGTCGTCCAGCGGTCCCGGCGGCACCGCTACCGGCATGTTGAGATGAATCGCTCTGCAGCCCAATTCATTCCGGCCGATCTCCGTCGTCACCGCCGCGCCCCAATCCCCGCCCTGTGCCCCGTAGCGGTCATAGCCCAGCCGCTTCATCAACGTGTCCCAGGCCGCGGCGATCCGTTCAACCGTCCAGCCGGTCCGGGTTGGTTTACCGGAGAAGCCGTATCCGGGCAGCGACGGGCACACCAGATGGAAGTCGCGGGTCAACGGTTCGATGACCTTGGCGAACTCGGCGATCGAGCCGGGCCAGCCGTGGGTGATCACCAGCGGCAGGGCATCGGGGTTGTCGCTGCGCTGGTGGACGAAGTGGATGTCCAGGCCGTCGATCTCGGTGAGGAACTGGTCGAAACGGTTCAGTCCGGCCTCCCGCGCCCGCCAGTCGTAGTCGTTGCCCCAGTAGTCCGCCAACTCCTGCAGGTAGGACAGCGGGACGCCCTGACTCCAGTCCTCGACGCACTCGCGCTCCGGCCAGCGGGTGCGGCGCAGTCGGTCGCGCAGATCGGCCAGATCGTCGTCGGGTACGGCGATGCGGAACGGGCGGATACCGGCGTCGGTCTGGGTCATGCCGCCGATTATGGCCCCGGCGGCCATTAGTCTCAGGTCATGCGTCTTGTGGTCGACCTCAACAAGTGCCAGGGCTACGCGCAGTGTGTGCCGCTAGCCCCCGATGTGCTCAGACTGGTGGGCGAGGAGGCCCTGGCCTACGACCCGAATCCGGACGACTCGCAGCGCCGGCAGGTGCTGCGGGCGGTGGCCTCGTGCCCGGTGCAGGCCATCATCCTGGAACTCGATCCGCCGGCCGACCGGGACACCAAGTGACCTCCGCGGCGCGCGGGACCTACTCGTTGGACGAGGTCGTCAAGAAGTTCCGCGCCGAGGGCCGCATCGTCATCGTCGGAGCCTCGCTGGCCGGCCTGCGCGCCGCAGAAGCCCTGCGGGAGAAGGGTTTTGAGGGATCGCTGACCATCATCGGCGATGAGCCCCACGAGCCCTACGACCGGCCGCCGCTGTCCAAGCAGGTGCTCAAGGGCTGGGTGCCGGCCGATCACACCAAGCTGCCCCGGCTGCGGCGGGTGGACGCGGACTGGAAGCTCGGGGTGGCCGCGGTGGGCCTGGACCGGGTCAACCATCTGGTGAAGCTGGGCAACGGCGAGGAGGTCGGCTACGAACGGCTGCTGATCGCCACCGGGACCCGGGCCCGGCCGTGGCCCAACCCCGAGG
>VERS01000326.1 GCA_018882545.1 Mycobacterium sp. | reverse complement strand
GGCAGCTACCTGACCGGACTGAGCGGTGGCTTCGACCGCGGCCTGGACCCCGTCCGCAGGCGCCAGGGCGTCCGGCGCATCGCCCGCCGCCTCCGGTACCGCCGAGCGAACCTCCGGTGCCCCACCGGCGGACTCAGAGCCCACGTCGAGCGCCGCCGGGACCTCTGGCGCCGCGGCAGCCGGCTGCGGCGCGGACCTCGCGGCGGCGTCGGTGATCTCGGGGATGGGCATCACCGCGGCAGCGGTTTGGGCCACCGGTTCGGCCACCGGTAATTCGAAGGGTTCATTGGTGATGCCGCCGTCGCCCCAGGTCTTCACACCTCCGAGTCGCTGCAACTCGCTGGTGATCACCGAGCGCGGACTCGGGGTGTCCAGGACGTACTCGCCGTCAACGTCCCGGCCGAGTCCCAGACCCAGGGTGAACGCCTCAAGCTGGCCGAGAGTGCCGTTGAGGCCCAGCAAACCCGTGACGGCGCCGTTCCAGGCCGCCTCGACATCACCGGCGCCCAGACTCTCGACGACAGCGGTGAACGTCGCACCCAACGATTCCCCCATGAGGGTCAAGGCACCTCCGAGCGCTCCGAAGACACCCTGCGCCAAGAAGGGCAGGAATTCGGTCACCACGGTTCCAAGGTTGCCGATGAAATTGTCGACGACGTAGCTGGCACCGGCAACCGCACCCCCGATACCCAGCTGCAGCGGCGCGACGATCTCGATGATGAGAGTGTTAAGCGCGGCCTCAGGATCACCGGCGGCCAGTTGACTAACCGCGGTCACCACCGCAGCCGGGGTATTGAACAGCGCGGCGGCCGCACCATCCCCCAGGGCCACGACCCCGGCCAGACCGGCTGCGGCGTAGCCGGACACATTGTTGGCAAGGCCCGACAGTGGGCCGGAGGAGAACTGATTGACCCAGTCCGGCAGCTGGCCGAAGTTGAGCGGGGCGTAGAGGTACTCCCCGTAGAAGTCCTCCGGCCACACAATGTCCTCAGCGACGAAGGCCTGACCGAAGACGTCGGTGATGCCGGCTTGGATGACCGCACCGACCTCGGTCAGTGGGTTGGCCAGCGCGGCGAGCTCTACTGCGGCCGCGGCGCGCTGGGCCGAGGGCAGCAGGTCGGGCTGGGCGACGGGTGCGATGGCCACGGCGGCGGCGCCCAGCGCGGCCACACCGGCCACCAGCTGGGAACGAAGCGATACGTTCATGTCGGGCGGTTCCTTCCAGGATTCAGCACGGATGACCAAACGTACCTGAGAATTTCCTGAGCGTAAACCCCCGGCTGTCGGCAGCCTCTGCGGGCCCCTTCCAACTGCCTCCAGCGAGGCTGCTTCGCCGCCAGTAAGTGGCACTGAGCTGCAATAATTTCGGACCTAAGGTCCGGCGTCGACTCAATTGCCGGGTTGAATCGGCAGCAGTCCAGCGCGCGCGACCAGGCTTCGGATGTGACCGAATCGAGTCAATAACTGAGAAAATCAGATGCAAGCACAGATTTTATTCAGGAGATCCTGCCGCCGCCAGTGCGCGCAGCGCCGCCGCGGCGTACTGCGGCCTGCACACCAGCAGGTCCGGCAGCATCGAGTCGGCCTGGTTGTAACGCAACGCAGACCCGTCGGCCCGGGAGGTGTGCAGCCCTGCGGCCTTCGCCACCGCGACCGGGGCGGCCGAATCCCACTCGTACTGTCCGCCGGCATGGACGTACACCTCTGCGCGGCCCTGAACTACGGCGCACACCTTGGCTCCGGCCGAGCCCATCTCCACCAGCGTCCCGCCTAACTGGTCGCACACCCGCCGCGCCACTGTGGGCGGCCGGGTCCGAGAGATCAAGATGCGCGGCGTCGCGGCCGGCGGCGGGGGTGCCGGTACCGCCGGGGTGGCCAGCGTGACGCCCTGGCCGGGCAGCGCGACCGCGCCGGCGGTCAACTCGCCGTCGCTCCACAGCGCGACGTGGACCGCCCAGTCGTCGCGGCCCAGTTCGGAGAACTCGCGGGTGCCGTCGAGCGGGTCGACGATCCACACCCGCGCAGAGCTCAGCCGGGTGGTGTCGTCGATTCCCTCCTCGGAGAGCACCGCATCGGCGGGCCGGGCCCGGTGGAGTTCCTCCATCAGGAATTCGTGCGAACGCCGGTCGCCCTGGGCTTTACGCTCCTCGGCCGGCGCATCGGCCAGTTCAGCCCGCGCCGCCAGCAGCAGCTGACCCGCCTCGGTCGCCAGCCGGGCAGCCAGTTCGTGGTCGTTCACGCCCGGGAGTCCAACAGATCGACCACGCGCTGGGCAAGTTCGGCGACCGTGTTGTCCGGGGTCAGCCGCAGATCGGGGTTCCGGGGCCGCTGATAGGGGCTGTCGATACCGGTGAAGTGGGTGATCTCCCCGCGTCGGGCTTTGGCGTACAGACCCTTGGGGTCGCGCCGTTCGCAGTCTTCCAGCGGGGTGTCGACGAACACCTCGAAGAACTCGATGCCGGCGTCGGCGTGGACGGTGCGCGCCAGCTCGCGGTGTTCGCGCAGCGGGCTGATCGCCGGAACCAGGACCGTCAGTCCGGCGTCGGCCATCAGAGCCGCGACGTGTGCCAGCCGGCGCAGATTCTCAGCTCGGTCAGCCATCGCGAAACCGAGGTCGGCGTTGAGTCCGTGGCGGAGATTGTCGCCGTCCAGGATGTAGGCGGGGCAACCCTTTTCGAGCAGAATCTGCTCGGCGACCACGGCGACCGACGATTTGCCGGAGCCGGACAGTCCGGTGAACCACACCGTGCGGCCCTTGGTGAGGCGGTCACTGACCAGGGACTGGTGCCGCACGGTGTTGGGTGAGGCGCTGCGGCTGGCCGCCGGAGCCGTGTCGCGCACCATGCCGGCTGCGACGGTGACATTGGTGTCCGGATCGATCAGGATGAACGACCCGGTAGCGGAGTTGCGGTTGTACTCATCGAGGAGCAGCGGCACCTGGGTGCGCAGAGTGACCCGGCCGAGTTCGTTGAGTTTCAACGCCGTTGCACTCTTGTCCCGGTGCAGGGTGTTGACGTCGAGCCGGTAGTCCAGCGCACTGACCCGCGCCCGGGTGGTCCGGGTGGTCTGCTTGATGATGTAATCCCGCCCGGGCTCCAGCGCTGCGTCATCGGCCATCCAGCAGACCGTGGCGTCGAATTCACTGCTGGCCTCGGGCTGGTTGTGCGGCCGGGCCAGCATGTCGCCGCGGGCGATGTCGATATCGTCGGCCAGCCTGATCGAGACCGCCATCGGTGGGAAGGCCTCGGGCACCGGGCCGCCGGGCCCGTCGATGGCGGCGATGCGGCTGGTCTTTCCGCTCGGGAGCACCACGATCTCATCGCCGGGACGCAGGACCCCGCTAGCGACAGTTCCGGCGTAGCTGCGGTGATCGGCGTGCCGGCGGGTCTGTGGCCTGATGACGTACTGCACCGGGAAACGGACGTCGACGAGGTTGCGGTCCCCGGCGATGTAGACATCCTCGAGGTGGCTCAGCAGCGGCTGCCCGTGGTACCACGGTGCGTGCGCGGATTTGGTCACCACGTTGTCGCCGTTGAGCGCCGAGATCGGGATCGTGGTGACGTCGTGGATGTCCAGCCGGGCGGCGAAGGCGTGGAACTCGTCGCGGATCCCGTTGAACCGCTCCTCGTCCCAGTCGATCAGATCCATCTTGTTGACCGCCAGCACGATATGCCGGACGCCCAGCAGCGAGGCCAGGAAGGCATGCCGGCGAGACTGCTCCAGCAGCCCGTTGCGGGCGTCGACGAGGACGATGACCAGTTGGGCGGTGGAGGCGCCGGTGACCATGTTGCGGGTGTACTGGAGGTGGCCGGGGGTGTCGGCGATGATGAATTTCCGCTTGGCCGTGGCGAAGTAGCGGTAGGCCACGTCGATGGTGATGCCCTGTTCGCGCTCCGAGCGCAGCCCGTCGGTCACCAGGGCCAGATCGGTGTAGTCGTTGCCGCGCTCGCGGGAGG
>VERS01000325.1 GCA_018882545.1 Mycobacterium sp. | reverse complement strand
TAGCGGACGATGCCCACGTCGAGGGACACGGGACCGACGGTGGGCTTGAAGCCCGCATACAGGTCGTACTCCATGTCCGTGGAGTCACCGAAGTCCACGTTGGACAGCCAGGTCCCGGCGTAGAAGATGCCGATGCTCATGTCCGCGCCGCCGTAGACCTGCGGGCCGCTGTCCGTCTGGCTGAAGCCGCGGAACACGTAGTCGGACGCCGCGCCGACGTTGAACGAGAACTCAGGCTTGTCCTGCGCCTGGGCCGCCGTGCCGAGGGCGAGGGCGGCGGTGGCGGCGAAGGCCGCGAGCTTGAACGACTTCATGGTTTGCAATCCCCTTGATTATCAGGCCTGACCCTGTGCCCGGAACATCCTCCCGGATCCCCCGCGTCGCCAGATGCCCCCCCGCCGGCCGGGGAGGACCCTGCCGGAGTGATGCTAAACCGGGCGACACCGGTGTCGGGCGCCGCTTTTTCGGGCGCCTCGACCAGGGATCAAGGCCCGCAAGAAGCGCCCAACGAGATTAACGGGGGATGAACCGGGCTCAGCGCATGCCGAGCGGCGCGAACCCCAAGTGGGAGCCGGCGTCCACGAGCAGGGTCTCTCCTGTCACGTGCCGCGATTGCCGAGACGCCAGGAAGGCGGCGGCGGCGGCTACGTCTTCGGCGGTGGAGGCCACCTTCACCAGCACCACATGGTCGAGCCCCACCTTGTTGAAGGAGTTCTCCAGCGCGAGGCAGCCCTGGATCTCGTGGGCCTTGATCATCGCGGTGAGCACGTCGCGCATGGAAAAAGGTTCCAGGCCGGCGGCTGCGTTGGTCCGGGACAGCCAGTCCGCCACCGCGAGAATGCCGCCGAGGTTGTCCGACGGGTGGCCCCACTCAGCGGCCAGCCAGGTGTCGTTGAAGTCCAGCCAGCGGATCATCGTCCCGATGTTGAACGCGGCCAGGACCGGGTCGAGCTGGAACTGCGTGCCGGGCACCCGGGCGCCGTGGGGAACCAGGGTTCCCGGCACCACCGGCCCCAGCAGTTTGGTGCAGGCCGGGTACTCCAGCGCCTCCAGTCCACAGCCCAGCGTGTCGATCAGACAGTTCCGCGCGGTCTGGTAGGCCAGTTCGCCGGTGACCGGGTACTCCAGCACGTAGTCGGCGATGTCGAGGATGACCTGATCGGGACCGGGTCGGACGTTCGAGACGACGGCCATGGCGCCTTAACCGCGCTGATCGAGTGGGACGAACGCCCGGTCGGGCGGGCCGACGTAGTGCGCGCTCGGGCGGATGATCTTGTTGTCGAGTCGCTGTTCGATGACGTGCGCCGACCAGCCTGCGGTGCGGGCGATGACGAACAGCGGGGTGAACAGACTCGTGGGAACCCCCATCAGGTGGTAGCTGACCGCGCTGAACCAGTCCAGGTTGGCGAACAGGTGAGCCTCCTCGCGCATGACGTCCTCGATGCGCGAGGCGATGTCGAACATACCGGTGTCGCCGGCCTGTTCGGACAGTCGCCGGGCGACCTCTTTGATGACGGCGTTACGCGGATCGGCGATGGTGTAGACAGGGTGGCCGAAGCCCATGATGACCTCCTTGGCGCCGATTCGGCGGCGGATGTCCCCCTCGGCCTCGTCCGCTGAGCCGTAACGCTTCTGGATGTCGAAGGCCACCTCGTTAGCCCCGCCGTGCCGGGGACCGCGAAGGGCTCCGACGGCTGCGGTGATCGCCGAGTACATGTCCGAACCGGTACCGGCGACGACCCGCGCGGTGAACGTCGAGGCGTTGTATTCGTGCTCGGCGTAGAGGATCAGCGAGGTGTGCATGGCGCTGACCCACGCCGCATTCGGGGACGCGCCGTGCAGCAGGTGCAGGAAGTGGCCGCCGATCGAATCGTCGTCGGTCTCGACGTCGATACGCCTGCCGTTGCGGCTGTAGTGATACCAGTACAGCAGTATCGAACCGAGGCAGGCCAGCAGGCGGTCGGCCACGTCGCGTGCGCCGGCGGCGCTGTGATCGGCCGCCTCGGGCAGGTTGCACCCGAGGGCCGACACACCGGTGCGCAAGACCTCCATGGGATGGCTGGAAGCCGGCAGGCATTCCAGTACCGATTTGACGCTGGCCGGTAGGCCCCGCATCGACTTCAGCCTCCAACGGTAGGCGTTGAGTTCGGCGCGGGTCGGCAGGGCGCCATGCACGAGAAGGTAGGCGATCTCCTCGAACTCGGCCGCCGTCGCGATCTCGAGGATGTCGTATCCCCGGTAGCGCAGGTCGTTGCCGTCGCGACCCACTGTGCACAGCGCGGTGTTGCCGGCGTCGACCCCGGAGAGCGCGACGGACTTCTTTCTCTTCGGTTCGGCCGCAGAGAGGGTATTGGTGGGCATCAGCGTTCTCCCGATCGGTGGAACAACTCGTCGAGTTTGGTTTCGAAATCCCAGTAGCCGATTGCGTCGTACAACTCTTGGCGCGTCTGCATGGCCGGGATCAGCGACTGCTGGGTGCCCTCGGTGCGCAATGTCTGGTAGGCGTGCTCGGCCGCCTTGTTCATCGCGCGGAACGCGGTCAGCGGGTAGAGCGCCATGTCGACCTTGGCCGAGCGCAGTTCCTCGACGGTGAACAGCGGAGTCTGGCCGAACTCGGTGATGTTGGCCAGTACCGGAACGGCGAGCGCCTCGCGGAAGGTGCGGTAGGTGTCCAGATCGGTGAGCGCCTCGGGGAAGATGCCGTCTGCACCGGCTTCGGCGTAGGCCAGTGCCCGCTCCACCGCCCGGTCGACACCTTCGGCCGCCACCGCGTCGGTGCGGGCGATGATGAAGAACTCGGGGTCGCTGCGCGCATCGGCGGCGGCTGCGATGCGGCCGACCATCTCGGCGGTGCTGACGATCTCCTTGCCGGGCCGGTGGCCGCACCGTTTGGCGCCGACCTGATCCTCGATGTGCAAGGCCGCGGCGCCGAACTTGATCAACGCCCGGACGGTGCGCGCGATGTTGAACGCCGATGCGCCGAAGCCGGTGTCGACGTCGACCAGCAGTGGCAGATCGCAGACGTCGGTGATCCGCCGGACGTCGGTGAGGACGTCGTCGAGACCCATGATGCCCAGATCGGGCAGGCCGAGGGATCCCGCCGCCACGCCGCCACCGGACAGGTAGATCGCGCGGAAACCGGACCGGCGGGCCAGCAGTGCGTGGTTGGCGTTGATCGTTCCCGGGATCTGCAGCGGCTTCTCAGCGGCCAGCGCATCGCGGAACCGACGGCCGGCGGACGGGTGGGACTCCGGTGCAGGGGTAACTCGGCCACCGCCCACGGCATGATCCATACCACGATATATAATTCATGTTTGATAGATCGTCAATAGGGTGGGGGGAGGGTCACACCGGGAAGCAGCGCCGAAACGTCTTGAGGTGGCGAACCGGACCGCGGATGCGCACCTCGCGGGTCAGCGCCGCCCACGCCGTCGGTCACCGAGCGGGCCGCGCTGTCCGATCGGAACAGGCCGTCAGGGTCAGCTTCACCGGGTCGGCCGGTGCTGGGGTTGCGCGGTCCCGTCGACGATCGCCAGCCGCGGCAGGTCGCCGCCGGTGTCCTCGACTGTCATGGGCGCAGTGTGTGCGCGACGGCCCAGACCGGTCCGGCGGAGACCGCCGTGAAGGGTGTGGCGACCGGAAAAGTCGATGTGGTGGAACGTATTTCGGCACGACGAATGATCGACGCCAGCGCCAGGGTGGCTTCCAGCATGGCAAAGTGGTCGCCGATACAGGACCGCGGACCGCCCCCGAACGGCAGATACTGCCAGCGGTCGCGGCCCACCGAATTCGTCGGGCTGAACCGGTCGGGATCGAAGTCCAGCGGCCGGTCCCAGAGGGCGGGATCGCGATGCAGTGCGCTGATCCCGACCACCAACTCCGTGCCCGCCTGCACCCGGTACCCGTCGACGTCGATGTCGCCCGTCGCGGTCCGGGTGACCACCGGCGCCGGCGGGCACAGGC
>VERS01000324.1 GCA_018882545.1 Mycobacterium sp. | reverse complement strand
GCCACCACCGCCACACCATTCCGGCTCCGAGGCCGAGCGCTGCCGCGACGGTCAGGATTACCAGCGCAATCGCCCACGACTCGGTGTGCAGACGAGTGCGGACAACCAGACCCAGGGTCGTGGCGACCATCATTCCCAGGATCGCCAATGCGGTCATCGCCGCGGTGTGCGCGGTGACGGGGGCGAAGAGTCCCCTTCCGACGTGTGCCAGTCCGGTGGACAGCGATTCATACTGGGGCTCAAAGGATTCCCCGGGTTGGGCTTCGACCAACACCAGGGTGGCGCCGTCCTCGACACCGAGTTCATCGAGCGTCTTGGTGGCGTCGAGGCGGGTACCGTTGGCCCGCTGCAACTCGAAGGCGGTGCCGGCATCCAGAGGTGGGGCCCCGCGCCGCTTCAGATCGTCACTGAGCAGTTCGACAACGTTGTCCAGAAAAACCTCGAGGGGAACCGAGGCCGGGTAGACCTGTGAAACCAGATGTTCGCCGCAGACCACCGCCACAGCGCAACGTGCGGGGAAGGACACGGTCGTCATCAGCGCGGCCTGTCGGCGTCCGGCACGTACTTGTCCGCCAGTGCGGCGGTGATTTCGAACAGCCGCAGCCGCGTCTTCTTCTGCAATTCGTTCGCGGTGTCGATGATGCCGCCCTTGGCCAGATGCGGGTCGTAGGGCATGAATTCGACGGTGGCCCCCGACTGGCTGAACCGCTCGGTCAGGTAGTCCCGGGAGTCCTTCTCGTAACCATCGCGGCTGTCGTTGAGGATCACCATGCTTCGCGACACCAGTTCGTGGTAACCCATTGAACGGAGCAGGTCGATCGCCCGGGTCACCGGTAGCGAGGTGTCGGCGGTGAGGCCGGAGACGAACACCAGCGTGTCGCAGGCGTCCAGGACGGCCTTCATCACCGGATGCTCCAGGTCGTCACAGGTGTCCACCAGGATCACGTTGTGGGTCCGCCGAAGCCGGGACAACACACCGTTGAACATCGCCGGAACGAGCGGCCGCGGCTGATCCGAGGCTCGGTTGCCGGCCAGGACATCCAGGCCGATCGCGTTCTGCCCGAGATGTTCTCGGATGTCTGCGTAGCCCTGGACGTCGGTGTCGTTGAGGACCGCCGCGTAGTCACCGGGCGGCGTCTCGTCGATTCGGCCTGCAAGTGTCCCGAAGCCCGGTGCAGCATCGATAGCGACCACGTTCTCCGGCCGGCACTCGCGGAACACCCCACCGACGCAGGCGGTCATCGTGGTCTTGCCGACACCACCCTTACCGGAGACGAAGGCGATCACGTATTGCTTGCGGATGTGCCGCCGGATACGTTCGCGTAGTTCACGATGATGACGTTCGGCCGGCGACTCACCGGGATTGAGCGTTTTGGCCGAGGCGCTGTAGACCAGCTTCCGCCAACCTGAGCCGGGCGGGATCTTGCGGGGCGCCACCATGTCGGAGATGCGCAGCGTGCCGGAGACCGAGTCCGGGAGATTTGTCACCTACACAGCCTTTCTGTACGAATGCCACTGCTGCTGGGCGGGCAGGTTGCGCAGCATGGACAGCACCGCCGTGGCGATGTTGGCGGGGCCCCCGGGACCGACGATCAGCCACGGCTTTCCACCGCGCCGCACGTGCTCGGACACCAGCCGTCCGTGCGGGGTGTCGATGATCGTCACGGCGCCGGATTCGACATGGGATCGGGCGGGACCCGCACTGGCACCGGACTGGATGGCCACGACCGAGGCCTGCGCCGAACGCGCGCCGTCCGCGGCAACTCCGAGAATGCCGATCTGCTCGGCGTCCACCTTCTGGTCGCGAAGGAAGCTACGGAGGCCGGCCGGAGTACCAACCCGGGCGATCATCTCCGCGGCGTCGAGGGTGACCGGCTTGAGCGGGGCGGGCGGCAGCTGGCCGCAGATCCGCTCGATCTGACTGTTGATCAGCAAACCTGCCGACTTCTCGCAGCTGGTGGTCCCGGCTCCGCTGAGGCGGATCTGCATTCCGGACCGTTCCAGGCACACCCACCACTGGGCGAACCGGGCGAGCAGAACGCCCTCGGGGGCCGCCTCCGCCCGGTCCGGGATCTGCAGATGGATCAGCACCGCAACATCGCGTCGGGACAGCACGGTGAGCCATTCGCGAACCGATTCGTCCACCCCGCCGTGGGCGTCGATGACGCCGGCTACCCGCAGTTCCTCAGCGACGGGATGGGTCAACGCCAGCGTGGGGTTCTCGACGCTGGGTAGATGCGGGCGCAGTCCGAGTTCGGGTGCGAGCACCTCGATCCCGGAGAGCACCTGCAGCACCCACAGCCCGTCTAGTGTCGTCGTGAGCAATCTTCTCCTCAGCGCATCGTCCTGGAAATCGGCCGGTTTTCGCGGTACAGCCGGTGGGGCGCACCCGCTGTGCACCCCACCGGCCGCGCCGCCGGCGGTCTTTGAGCAGCCCGGTCTAGAACAGGTTGCTCATCTGGATATCGGTGCTGTGGGCACCTTCGTTGACCGCACTGATGGTCCGGCCGTGCTGGTTCATGGTCTGGATAAGCCCCTGCAACCCGTGCAGCATCTGGACCTGCGCCTCGTGGAAGGAGGTCGCAGCCGCACCTTGGAAGAAGTCGGCAATAGCGTTGGTGCGCTGCTGGATATCGTCGTGGATCTCCAGGAGTTGGGCAGATCGCGCGCCGACGTCGGAGGCGAAGTCAGCCACGGCTCCGTGGTTGTAGGTGATGTTGTCAGACATGGACGTGTCCTTTCGGAAGAGGGGATTGAGAAGAGGGATTGGGGAGCTCGGGGTTCAGGCGTTGGCCGCGAAACTGGTGAGGCTGTGCGCCGAATCGGACTCGTGCGATTCCATCAGTGCAGCCGCCTGGCTCAGTCCCTGCGCCAGCCGGGTACCGCCGGTGATGGTCTGCTGCAGGTCGGCGTTGATCTGGGTGGCGGTGTTCACCGAGGCGAGCGAGGCTTGGCCGCCCCACACGGCCGAGCCGAGGCCCTCATGGCTGCTGAGGTAGCCGTTGGCGATCGCGGTGGCGTGCTGCAGGGCGGACTCGATGGCCTGCTGGGTAGTGCGCAACATCTCCGGGGTGACGATGAGGGTCATATCTGTGCTTTCCTTTGCTGGTCGGTAGTGGAGGTCGGCTTGCGACCCGGGAGCGTTCCGAGTATCGGGCGGGTGCGTGGGACTGTCACTTCACCCCTGTGGCAAACCTGATCGAATAGACCCCCCTCGGGATAATTGTTAGCTAGTCGAGCTTCTCTTGCTGCCGGTCGCCGGCCATTAGGACGCGGGCGTGCACCACGCTGTCTTTGGCCTCTCCCCCTTTGCCTTGACCGAGCATCCCGGCGGGCGAGACCGGCACCGCTCCGCCGGTTGTGGTGGTGGCGGGCCGCAGCTCTGCGGGGCCCAGCGAACCGGACTTCAGGCCCACCGGCCTGCCACCGTTGTCTGACGCGAAAGTGCTGGTCGGCCTGGTGTAGCTGGTCAGGCCGGCCCCCGGAACGCCTCCGACACCGGCAGCTCCGACACTTCCCGGGCCCGCCCCGCCGACAGCACCGACAGCACCGGCGGCACCGGCGGTACCGGCGGCACCGACGGAGCCGGTCGTGCCCAGTCCTCCCCCCACACCACCGAGGGCGCCGAGTCCACCGGGGGCACCGGCGGCCAGTGCCGCCACCGGAAGCCCGGCCTCGCCGGGTACCGCAGCCCCAGCCAGCCCGTTGAGCTGTCCCAACATCGACTGCGGCAGGCCAGAAAGGCCGCTGGAGAAGCCCTGCAGGGTTTGCATCGGGGCCTGGAACATGCCCAGGGCGGGCTGCATCAGCGACGCCAACTGGCCGACTTGGGCAGCGGCTTCGGCTGGGACGGCGGCGCTGTCGGCGGCTGATTCGGCGATTTGGCCGGTCTGCGTCAGAGCCTCGCCGGCGGCGGCCTGGCCGGCAGTCTCGGCGACCGCGGCAGCCGCCGCTGCGGGGGCGGCCGGGGAGGCTCCGGGC
>VERS01000323.1 GCA_018882545.1 Mycobacterium sp. | reverse complement strand
TCGAGGAGTGGGTCGCCGAGCAGGTCAACGCCTACCATCAGGATCGGCAGGCCGAACGTGACCGTCGCCTGCTGGACAAGACCCGCCATTTCGACCGTTGACCGGCTGGAAACGTTGACTGCCCTGGTACCGCTGACCGGCGCGATCGCCCTGATCCTGCTCGGCGGGCTGTTCTCGGCCGTCGACGCCGCCATCTCCACGGTGTCCACCGCTCGCGTCGAGGAGCTCATCCGCGACGAGCAGCCGGGGGCGGTCCGGCTGGGCCGGATTATCGGCGAACGGCCCCGCTACATCAACCTCGTCGTACTGCTCCGCATCGCCTGTGAAGCCACCGCCTGTGTCCTGATGGTGGCCTTCCTCAACGACCGCTTCGGTCTGCGCTGGGCGTTGGTCGGCGCGGCGGCGATTATGACCGTCGCCAGTTTCGTCGCCGTCGGGGTCGGACCCCGCACCCTGGGCCGGCAGCACGCCTATCCCATCGCGCTCGCGGCAGCCCTTCCGCTGCAAGCCATCTCGATCCTGCTCGCCCCGATCAGCCGGTTGCTCGTCCTGCTCGGCAACGCCCTGACTCCCGGTCGCGGCTTCCGCAACGGCCCGTTCGCCTCGGAGATCGAGCTGCGCGAGGTCGTCGACCTGGCCCAGCAGCGCGGGGTGGTCGCCGCCGAGGAACGCAAGATGATCGAGTCGGTGTTCGAGCTCGGCGACACCCCGGCACGCGAGGTGATGGTCCCCCGCACCGAAATGGTGTGGATCGAGAGCGACAAGAGTGCGGCCCAGGCGACGTCGCTGGCGGTACGCAGTGGCCACTCCCGCATCCCGGTCATCGGGGAGAACGTCGATGACATCCTCGGTGTGGTCTACCTCAAGGATCTGGTGCGCCGGACCTACTACTCGGCCAGTGCGGCCCGCGACATCACCGTCGCGGAGGTGATGCGCCCAGCGGTGTTCGTGCCGGACTCCAAACCGCTCGACGACCTGCTGCGGGAAATGCAGCGCGATCGGATCCACATCGCGATGCTGGTGGACGAGTACGGGGCCACCGCCGGACTGGTCACCATCGAGGACGTGCTGGAGGAGATCGTCGGCGAGATCGCCGACGAATACGACACCCACGAGGTCGCTCCGGTAGAAGAGCTGGAGGACAACATGTTCCGGGTCTCGGCCCGGCTTCCGATCGAGGATGTCGGAGAGCTCTACGGCATCGAGTTCGACGAGGATCTCGACGTGGACACCGTCGGCGGGCTGTTGGCCCTCAAACTCGGCCGGGTCCCGCTGCCGGGCGCCGAAGTCGTCTCGCACGGACTGCGACTGCGGGCCGAGGGGGAACGCGACCCGAGGGGCCGGTTGCGCATCGGCACGATCCTGCTGCGGCGTGACGCCGGGGCCGACGGCGCGGTTGACGGGACAGGCGGTGAGTGAGGGCTTCCGGTCCGGGTTCGTCTGTCTGGTGGGCCGGCCCAACACCGGTAAGTCGACGCTGACCAACGCCCTGGTCGGCAGCAAGGTGGCGATCACCTCCAACCGGCCGCAGACCACCCGGCACACCATCCGGGGCATCGTGCACCGGCCGGGATTCCAGATCGTGCTGGTCGACACTCCCGGACTGCACCGGCCCCGCACCCTGCTGGGCAAGCGCCTCAACGACCTGGTGCGCGACACCTACACCGACGTCGACGTGATCGGGCTGTGCATACCGGCCGATGAGTCAATCGGACCCGGCGACCGCTGGATCTACGATCAGATCCGCGCGCTTGCGCCCAAGACCACGCTGGTGGTCATCGTCACCAAGATCGACAGGGTGGCCAAAGACGCGGTGGCGGCCCAACTTCTCGCCGTCAGTGAACTCGTCGGTGAGCACGCCGCGGCCATCGTGCCGGTGTCGGCCAGGACCGGGGCGCAGGTCGATGTGCTGACCGGCGTTCTGGTGGAACATCTTCCGCCGGGCCCGGCGTACTACCCGGACGGTGAGCTCACCGACGAGCCCGAAGAGGTTCTGATGGCCGAGTTGATCCGGGAGGCCGCGCTTCAGGGGGTGCGCGAGGAGTTGCCGCACTCGCTGGCGGTGGTCATCGACGAGGTGAGCCCCCGCGAGGGCCGGGACGATCTGATCGACGTGCGCGCCATCCTCTACGTGGAACGAGACAGCCAGAAGGGCATCGTGATCGGCCGGGGTGGTGCCCGGCTCAAGGAGGTCGGCAGCACCGCCCGGCGTCAGATCGAGCGGCTGCTGGGCACCAAGGTCTTCCTCGACCTGAGGGTCAAGGTGGCCAAGAACTGGCAGCAGGACCCCAAGCAACTGGGCCGGCTCGGCTTCTAGAGTGTCAGGGCGCCGGTTGCCCCCGCGCGGTGCCAGACTGGACGGATGCGGCTGTATCGGGATCGGGCGGTCGTGCTGCGCCAGCACAAGCTCGGCGAGGCCGACCGCATCATCACCCTGCTGACCCGCGACCACGGCCTGGTCCGCGCGGTCGCCAAAGGGGTTCGCCGCACCCGCAGCAAGTTCGGCTCCCGGTTGGAGCCCTTCGCCCATATCGACGTCCAGCTGCATCCGGGCCGCAATCTGGACATCGTCACCCAGGTGGTGTCCATCGACGCCTTCGCCACCGACATCGTCTGCGATTACGGCCGCTATACCAGCGCCTGCGCGGTTCTGGAGACCGCCGAGCGGCTCGCCGGCGAGGAACGCGCCCCCGCCCCGGCGCTGCACCGGCTCACCGTCGGGGCGTTGCGGGCGGTGGCCGACGGCACCCGACCCCGCGAACTGGTGCTCGACGCCTACCTGCTGCGCGCCATGGGCATCGCCGGCTGGGCCCCGTCGCTGACCGAGTGCGCCCGCTGTGCCGCCCCCGGCCCGCACCGGGCTTTCCACATCGCCGCCGGCGGGAGCGTGTGCATGCACTGCCGCCCGTCTGGGTCGGCCACCCCGCCGCAGGCCGTCCTGGATCTGATGGCGGCCCTCTACGCGGGGGACTGGGGTATCGCGGAGGCCTCCGCGGCGTCGCACCGCAGTCAGGCCAGCGGCTTGGTGGCCGCCCACCTGCAGTGGCACCTGGAACGCCAACTGCGGACACTGCCGCTCGTCGAGCGGGTCTTCCCTCGGGCCGACGAACCCGTCAGGCAGGATGTTTCCCATGGCGATGGACCGGGTGGCCAGCTCCTGGCGGGGGGCTGAGCGCAGGCGCAGGGAGGCCCTGCCGCAGCTTCCGCCCGCGCCTGACGACTATCCGATCTTTCCCGACACCTCGACCTGGCCGGTGGTCTTCCCGGAGTTGCCGGCCGCCCCGGGCGGCGGCCCGCGCCGCCCGCCGCAGCACCCGTCCAAAGCCGTCCCGCCGGCGATCCCGGCCGACCAACTGCCCCGACACGTCGCCATCGTGATGGACGGCAACGGCCGGTGGGCCACCCAGCGCGGTCTCAGTCGCACCGAGGGCCACAAGATGGGGGAGGCGGTTCTCATCGACATCACCTGCGGGGCAATCGAACTGGGGATCAAGAATCTGAGCGTTTACGCATTTTCGACGGAGAACTGGCGGCGCAGTGCCGATGAGGTCCGCTTTCTGATGGGCTTCAACCGTGAAGTCGTGCGCCGCCGCCGGGAGAACCTCGACATCATGGGCGTGAATATGCGGTGGGTCGGCTCGCGGGCGCGCATGTGGCGCAGCGTGATCAAGGAGTTCGACATCGCCGAGGAGATGACCGTCGGCAACGACGTGATCACCGTCAACTACTGCGTGAATTACGGCGGCCGCTCCGAGATCGTCGAGGCCACCCGGCAGATCGCCCGCGACGCCGCCGCGGGCCGGATCGACCCCGAACGGGTCAGCGAGGACACGATCGCCCAGCATCTGCACCGGCCCGACATCCCCGACGTCGACCTGTTCATCCGCACCTCAGGCGAACAGCGGTCGAGCAACTTCATGATCTGGCAGGCGGCCTACGCCGAGTACGTGTTCCAGGACAAGCTCTGGCCCGACTACGACCGCCGGGATC
>VERS01000322.1 GCA_018882545.1 Mycobacterium sp. | reverse complement strand
GCGTCAGATGTGTATAAGGAGACAGCCCGCGCACGGCGGCCGCCGGGCCGGTAGGGCAGCGGCACGGGTATGTTCGCCAGGATGCGGATACGTCTCGTCGTTGCGCTCGCGGTGATCCTGTCGATGATCGGTTCGGCCGCCGCCGGTGCCGACGAGGGCGAGATGCTCACGCTGACCGGGTCGGTGGTCTACGGACCGACGGGCGCACCGCCGGCCGACGGGGTCCTGACGGTCACCCTGGAGGACGTCTCCCTGGCCGACGCGCCTTCGGTGACGCTGGGGCAGACCCAATTCGGGGTCGCCGGCTTGCCCGCGCCGATCGCGTTCGCCGTGTCCTACCCCGGGTCGGCGGTCGTGCCCGGGGCCACCTACTCCGCCCGGGCCCGGGTGACCAGCGGTGATCGGCTGCTGTTCACCACGACCGTGAGCAACCCGGTCGATCCGTTCAATCCCGTGCCCCTGCAGTTGGTGCTCGAACCGGTAGCCGTCGCCGAGCCGACCCCGGTGCCCGACGCCGCGCTGACCGGGACCTACTGGAAACTCGTCGAGGTGCAGGGCACGCCGGTCTCCGTGGCCGACCAGACCCGCGAACCGAACCTGGTGCTCGCCCAGGACGGCCGGTTCGCCGGGGCCGCCGGGGTGAACCGGCTGATGGGCGGTTACAGCCTGGCCGGGGAGTCGCTGACGTTCACCCAGGTGGCCGCCACCCTGATGGCCGGAGCGCCCGAGGAGATGCAGCAGGAACAGGCGATCCTGGCGGCGCTGGACCTGGTCCGGGGCTTCCGCATCAGCGGCAACGACCTGAGTCTGGTCGGCGATGCCGGACAGCCGGTGCTGCAGGCCGTCGCGGTGGCCCCGAACTAACCCGGACACGCCGGTGCGGCAGTCTCCATGAGGCTTACGACCTGGGAATTTCACAATTGTTATTCGGAATATGTAGTACCTACCCGCGTTGTCGGACACTAGGTGTAGTGTTTGGACCGCCGGAAGGCCCGCAGACGCGGGTCGGCCGGGACCACCGGAAAACGCGCGTCGAGGAGTCAGCCCGCAGATGACCATCACCGTCTACACCAAGCCGGCCTGTGTGCAGTGCAACGCCACCTACAAGGCCCTCGACAAGCAGGGGCTGGCCTACGACATCGTCGACATCACCGAGGTGCCCGAGGCCCGGGACTACGTGATGGCGCTGGGCTACCTGCAGGCCCCGGTCGTCGTCGCCGGCGGCGAACACTGGTCGGGATTCCGGCCGGACCGCATCAAGGCCCTCACCGGTGCGGCCGACGCCGCCGCCGTCAGCGCCTGAGCCCGCGGGTATGGATCCTGACGGCAGCCCGGTACGGGTGGTGTACTTCTCCAGCGTCTCGGAGAACACCCACCGGTTCGTGCACAAACTCGGGTTGCCCGCGGTCCGGATCCCACTGCACGGCCGTATCCGGGTCGACGAGCCCTATGTGCTGATCCTGCCCACCTACGGCGGGGGCCGGGCGAACGGCCCGGATCCGGACGCGGGCGGGTACGTGCCCAAGCAGGTGATCGCGTTTCTCAACGACGAGCACAACCGTTCGCTGATCCGCGGCGTCATCGCGGCCGGCAACACCAACTTCGGTGCCGAGTTCGGCTACGCCGGCAACGTCGTCTCGCGCAAGTGCGGCGTGCCGTATCTGTACCGGTTCGAACTGATGGGAACTACGGACGACGTCTTCGCCGTCCGTGCGGGTTTGGCTGAATTCTGGAAGGAACAAGACGAGTGTCACCAACGGTCACTGCTGCAGAGCCGGTAACCACCTCGGCGCATTCCTCGGCGCATGCGCTGCCGGGGGAGACGGACTACCACGCGCTCAACGCGATGCTCAACCTGTACGGGCCGAACGGGGAGATCCAGTTCGACAAAGACGTCCTGGCGGCCCGTCAGTACTTCCTGGAGCACGTCAACCAGAACACCGTCTTCTTCCATAATTACGACGAGAAGCTCGACTACCTGATCCGCGAGAACTATTACGAGCGTGAGGTTCTCGACCAGTACTCGCGCAACTTCGTCAAGACCCTGATCGACCGGGCGTACGCCAAGAAGTTCCGCTTCCCGACGTTCCTGGGCGCGTTCAAGTACTACACCTCCTACACGCTGAAGACCTTCGACGGAAAGCGCTACCTGGAGCGCTTCGAGGATCGCGTGGTCATGGTGGCGCTGACCCTGGCCGCCGGCGACACCGCCCTGGCCGAGCAGCTCGTCGACGAGATCATCGACGGCCGGTTCCAGCCGGCCACCCCGACCTTCCTCAACTCGGGCAAGGCCCAGCGCGGCGAGCCGGTGAGCTGTTTTCTCGTCCGTATCGAGGACAACATGGAGTCGATCGGCCGCTCGATCAACTCCGCGCTGCAGCTGTCCAAGCGCGGTGGCGGAGTCGCGTTGCTGCTGAGCAACATTCGCGAGCACGGCGCGCCGATCAAGAACATCGAGAACCAGAGCTCCGGGGTCATCCCGATCATGAAGCTGCTGGAGGACTCGTTCTCCTACGCCAACCAACTCGGCGCCCGTCAGGGTGCCGGGGCGGTGTACCTGCACGCCCACCATCCCGACATCTACCGGTTCCTGGACACCAAGCGGGAGAACGCCGACGAGAAGATCCGCATCAAGACCCTCAGCCTGGGCGTGGTGATCCCCGACATCACCTTCGAGTTGGCCAAGCGCAACGAGGATATGTACCTCTTCTCCCCGTACGACGTCGAACGGGTCTACGGATTGCCGTTCGCCGACATCTCGGTCACCGAGAAGTACTACGAGATGGTCGACGACGCGCGGATTCGCAAGCACAAGATCAAGGCCCGCGAGTTCTTCCAGACACTGGCGGAGTTGCAGTTCGAGTCGGGTTACCCCTACATCATGTTCGAGGACACGGTGAACCGGGCCAACCCGATTGCCGGCAAGATCACCCACTCCAACCTGTGCTCGGAGATCCTGCAGGTCTCGACGCCGTCGACGTTCAACGAAGATCTGTCCTACTCCCATGTGGGCAAGGACATCTCGTGCAACCTCGGCTCGCTGAACATCGCCAAGGCGATGGACTCCCCGGACTTCGCCCAGACCATCGAGGTCGCCATCCGGGCTCTGACCGCGGTGAGCGACCAGACCCACATCACCTCGGTGCCCTCCATCGAGAAGGGCAATAGCGAAGCCCACGCGATCGGCCTGGGGCAGATGAACCTGCACGGCTACCTCGCCCGTGAGCGCATCTTCTACGGATCCGAAGAGGGCATCGACTTCACCAACATTTACTTCTACACGGTGCTCTACCACGCCCTGCGGGCGTCGAACAAGATCGCCATCGAGCGCGGGGAGAGCTTCGCCGGCTTCGAGAAGTCCAGATACGCCAGCGGGGAATTCTTCGACAAGTACACCGAACAAGAGTGGGAGCCGGCAACCGATAAGGTTCGAAAGCTGTTTGCCGAGGCGGGTATTCGCATCCCGAACGCCGACGACTGGCGGCGCCTGAAGGAGTCGGTGCAGAAAAACGGCATCTACAACCAGAACCTGCAGGCTGTCCCGCCGACCGGGTCGATCTCCTACATCAACCATTCGACGTCGTCGATCCATCCGATCGCCAGCAAGGTCGAGATCCGCAAGGAAGGCAAGATCGGCCGCGTCTACTACCCGGCGCCGTACATGACGAACGACAACCTGGAGTACTACCAGGATGCGTACGAGATCGGCTACGAGAAGATCATCGACACCTACGCCGCGGCCACCCAGCACGTGGACCAGGGGCTGAGCCTGACGCTGTTCTTCAAGGACACCACCGACACCCGTGAGGTCAACAAGGCGCAGATCTACGCCTGGCGCAAGGGGATCAAGACGCTGTACTACATCCGCCTGCGGCAGCAGGCGCTGCAAGGTACCGAGGTGGAAAATTGCGTCAGCTGCATGTTGTGATTGCCTGCCGCTGAAGGCGAGGATCTCGTGGCGGCTGACCGTACGACCGGGGGCTTGGTCTATGGGGTCAGGCTCAGGTCGGAGT
>VERS01000321.1 GCA_018882545.1 Mycobacterium sp. | reverse complement strand
AGCTTCCCCGAACCGTCGTCGTCATAGACGCCCACCGCCAGGCGGTGCACCCGGGTCTCGCCGGCGCCCGGTGCCGCACCGCCCTGGCGGATCGCGAACCGGGTGAAGCGTCCGTCGGCGTCGACCTCGAACTCGGGTCGCAGCGAATTCAGTCCGGTGGTCTTCAGCCACTGCCGGCCCCAGTCCGAGAGATCGCGCCCGGACGACTTCTCCAGGGCGCCGAGCAGATCGTCGAACGTCGCATTGCCGAAGGCGTGTGCGTTGAAGTAGTCGCGCAGGCCGGCCAGGAAGTGCTCCAGGCCGACGTATGCCACCAGTTGCTTGAGCACGCTGGCGCCCTTGGCGTAGGTGATGCCGTCGAAGTTGACCTCGACGGCGTGCAGGTCCGGGATGTCGGCCGCGATCGGATGGGTCGACGGCAACTGGTCCTGGCGGTAGGCCCACGACTTCTCCACGTTGGCGAATGTCGTCCACGCCTCGGTGTACTCGGTGGCCCCGGCCTGGCAGAGCACCGAGGCGAACGTGGCGAAGGACTCGTTGAGCCACAGGTCATCCCACCACCGCATGGTGACCAGGTCGCCGAACCACATGTGCGCCATCTCGTGCAGCACCGTCTCGGCGCGACGCTCGTAGGAGGCGCGGGTGACCTTGCTGCGGAAGACGTAGTCCTCCAGGAAGGTCACCGCGCCGGCGTTCTCCATGGCGCCCGCGTTGAACTCCGGTACGAACAACTGGTCGTACTTGCCGAACGGGTAGGGCACCTTGAAGTTCTGGTGGTAGAAGTCGAAGCCCTGTTTGGTCTCGGTGAACAGCCGGTCGTGATCCATATAGGGCGCCAGCGACTGCCGGCAGAACAGGCCGAGTGGGATCTCCCCGTAGGAGTCGGTGTAGGCATCGCGCCAGACCGCATACGGGCCGGCGACCAGTGCCACCAGATACGTGCTCATCCGCGGTGTGGTCGCGAAGGTGTGCACCCTCGTCTCGCCGCGAGCCTGGACATCGATGGTGGCTCCGTTGGAGATCACCTCCCAGTGCGCGGGTGCGGTGACGACGACGTCGAAGGTCGCCTTGATATCGGGCTGGTCGAAGCAGGCGAACATCCGCTTGGCATCGGCCGTCTCGAACTGGGAGTAGAGGTAGACGTGCTCGTCGACGGGGTCGACGAAGCGGTGCAGGCCCTCGCCGGTGTTGGAGTAGCGGCAGTCGGCCTCCACCACCAGCACGTTGTTTCCCAGCAGCCCCCGCAACGGGATGCCGGTCGACTCGTCGTAGCCGGAGACGTCGATGTCGTGGCCGTTGAGCACCGCCCGGTGCACCCGGTCGGCGGCGATGTCGATATAGCTGTCGGCGCCGGGCAGCGCCTCGAACTCGACGGTGGTCGTGGAGCGGAACTCCCGGTCGCCGGTGGTGAGATCCAGTTCGATCCGGTAGCGGTCGGCGGTGATCAGCGCAGCGCGCTCGACGGCCTCGGTGCGGGTCAGATTGGGAAGCACGGGATCCAACCTATCGCTCACCCTCCTATGCTGGCGCCATGAGTACTTCTTCGCGGGAGCGCGCTGACTTCTGGTTCGACCCGCTGTGCCCGTGGGCCTGGATCACCTCGCGGTGGATCCTGGAGGTGGAGCAGGTCCGCGATATCGAGGTGCGGTTTCAGGTGATGAGCCTGGCGGTGCTCAACGAGGGCAGGGACCTGCCCGAGCAGTACGTGGAACTGATGAAGAGGGCCTGGGGTCCGGTGCGGGTGGCCATCGCCGCCGAATCGCTGCACGGCACCCCGGTGCTCGGCGGTCTCTACACCGCGATGGGCACCCGAATCCACAACCAGGGCAATAAGAACCTCGATGAGGTCATCGCCGAGTCGCTGGCCGAGGCCGGGTTGCCGGCCGAACTGGCCGCCGCCGCCGATGACCCCTCGTACGACCCGGCGCTGCGCAAGAGTCACCACGCCGGGATGGATGCGGTCGGCGCCGACGTTGGCACCCCCACCATCCACATCAACGGGGTGGCGTTCTTCGGCCCGGTGCTGTCGAAGATCCCGCGCGGCGAGGAAGCCGGCCGACTGTGGGACGCCTCGGTGGCGCTGGCCTCCTACCCGCATTTCTGGGAGCTCAAACGGACTCGTACCGAGCCGCCGTCCTACGACTAGAGCGTGGTCTAGGGTGACCGCCATGCGCGTCTACCTCGGCGGCGATCACGCCGGTTTCGAATTCAAGAAGGCCATCATCGAGCATCTGAAAAAGGCCGGCCACGAGCCGATCGACTGCGGGGCGTTCAGCTATGCGGCCGAGGACGACTACCCGGCGTTCTGCATCGCCGCCGCCGAGCGCACCGTGGCCGACCCGGGCAGCCTGGGCATCGTGCTCGGCGGGTCGGGCAACGGCGAGCAGATCGCCGCCAACAAGGTGCCCGGCGCCCGCTGCGCGCTGGCCTGGAGCACCGAGACCGCGGCGCTGGCCCGCGAGCACAACAACGCCCAACTGATCGGTATCGGCGGCCGGATGCACACCGAGGAAGAGATGCTGGCCATCGTCGACGCCTTCCTGTCCGCATCGTGGTCGCAGGCCGAGCGCCACCAACGGCGCATCGACATCCTCGCCGAGTTCGAGCGCACCCACGTCGCGCCGCCGGTGCCGGGCGCCCCGGACTGACCGGCGGTGCCCGAGGGTCACACCCTGCACCGCCTGGCCCGGTTGCATCAGCGCCGCTACGCCGGTCAACAGGTCGGGGTGTCCAGTCCGCAGGGCCGGTTCGCCGACGTCGGCCTGCTGGACGGGCGGATCTTCCGGCGCGCCTCGGCCTGGGGCAAGCACTTGTTCCACGAGTACACCGCCGACAAGGGCAGGGGCGGCCCGATCGTGCACGTGCACCTGGGCCTCTACGGCACCTTCCGGGAGCACCGCACGCCCTTGCCGGAGCCCCGCGGGGCGGTGCGGATGCGCATCGTCGGCACCGACTACGGGACCGACCTGCGCGGACCGACGGCCTGCGAGGTGATCGACGAGGCCCAGATGGCTGCGATCCTGGCCCGGCTCGGTCCTGACCCGCTGCGCGCCGATGCCGACCCGGCGCCGGCCTGGGCGCGGATCTGTAAGTCCCGCAGGGCGATCGGTGCGCTGCTGATGGACCAGTCGGTGCTGGCCGGGATGGGCAACGTCTACCGAAGCGAGTTGCTGTTCCGGCACGGGATCGACCCCTACCGGCCGGGACGCGACCTCGACGCGGACGAGTTCGATGCCGCCTGGGCCGACCTGGTCGAGCTGATGAAGGTCGGGGTCCGCCGCGGGCGGATCATCGTCGTGCGTCCCGAACATGACCACGGCGACCCGGCCTACGGGCCGCGGCGTCCCCGCACCTATGTCTACCGGCGCACCGGTCAACCGTGCCGGTTGTGCGGTGCGGCGGTCCGCACCGCCGAGATGGAGGGCCGCAACCTGTTTTGGTGCCCGGCCTGCCAGGTCTAACTGGCAGGTTGCCCGGCAGGGTTAGAAGTCGAACCCGCCGAAGTCGCCGCCCCCGAAGTCGCCGCCGCCCATGTCGCCGCCGCCGAAGTCGCCGCCGCCGTCCCAGCCGCTGCCGCCGTCACCCCAGCCGCCGTCCCCGGCGCCGGCGGCGTCCAGACCCTGGTCGTAGCCGGCATCGAAGCCCTGGTCGAACCCGGATCCGTAGCCGCTCTCGAAGCCGGAGGCGCCGTAGCCCACGCCGTGCATCCCGGTGAACAGCGCGTCGAAGAGCAGGACCGACCCAGGACCCCATGCGCCGGCCACCAGGGCGGGCTTCCACCACGGCTCGGAGTACCAGCCGGCGGGCACCGGCCGGCCCGCCACCCGCCCACCCGGGTAGTAGTTGGGGGTGCGGTTGGTCGGGACCGGGGAGGCCTCGATCTCGCGGCCCTCGAACTGGATCCGGCGGTCCTCGGTGACCGACCCGGCGGACTTCTGCCCGGCGATGGACTCCAGTTCGGGTCCGGGGTCCATCCCCATCGCGGTCCGCGCGGCGCGCACGTAGTACAGACCC
>VERS01000320.1 GCA_018882545.1 Mycobacterium sp. | reverse complement strand
CCTTATCGCCGTCCTTCGACCAGCCGATTAGTGCCGCAATGGCTTCAATGCGCTGCCGCCCATCAGCAGTATTGGCGACAACCGCCATCGCCTGAGCCTCTTGCAGCTCAGACTGCGGGAGCTGTTCGTTCTCAACCCTTGGGGCGACGGAGGGTTCCGGCGCTGCCGGGGTAGGCCATCAGGTAGGAGAAGAACGTCGACACCCCGATCACCGTCCCGGCCGGCAGGGCGGCGGTCATGACGCGGCGGACGAAACCGGTCCGGGCGCGCTCGTTGTTGGGCGCCAGCGACAGGATGAACGCCGGGATACCGATGGTGAACCAGGCCGCGATGGTCACATGGATGGGCTGGAACGGGTAGAGCAGCGGATCGGTGTGCAGCAGGTTCGAGGCCAGACCGGCGACCCCGACCAGCAGGGCCAGCAGCACCGAGTAGACCGTCTTGGTGAGGAACAGATTGGAGACCCGTTCGATGTTGCCGATCACCCGGCGGCCTTCGCCGACGACGTAGGGCAGCGTGGCGAACTTGTTGTCCAGCAGCACAATCTGGGCCACCGCGCGGGAAGCGGGACTGCCGGAACCCATGGCCACCCCGATGTCGGCATCCTTGAGAGCCAGCACGTCGTTGACGCCGTCACCGGTCATGGCCACGGTGTGGTCCCGGGACTGCAGGGCGTGCACCATCGCCCGCTTCTGGTCGGGGCGGACCCGGCCGAAGGTGGTGTAGCTGACCATCGTGTCGGCCAGGGCATCGGGATCGGTGGGCAGTTCCCGGGCGTCCATCGCCTGGCCGTGCAGCCCCAGCGAACCGGCCACCGCACCCACCGACACCGCGTTGTCGCCGGAGATCACCTTGACCGAGACATGCTGGGAGGCAAAGTAATCCAGCGTATCGCGGGCGTCCGGACGTACCCTCTGCTCAAGAACCACCAGCGCGACCGGGGTCACCCGCCCCGGCGCGTCGGCGCTGTCGACGCTGCAGTCCGAGGAGCCCAGCAGCAGCACCCGCAGACCCGCCGCGCCGATCCCCTCGGCCTGGTCAGCCACCGGGGAGCCGGGTTCCAGCAGCACGTCGGGGGCACCGATCACCCAGTTGCCGCGATCGCCGAACGACGTCCCGCTCCACTTGGTGGCGGACTTGAACGGCGCGGTCGCGGTGGCGGTCCATCCCGGTGCCTGCGGGTAGGCCTCGGCGATGGCCTGCATGCTGGCGTTGGGGCGGGCGTCGGCGGCGGCCATGGCGGCCAGCACCGTCGCCACCTGCTCGGCGCTGAACTCGCCGGACGCACCGGCCAGCGTCTTGGCCTCGGCCAGCCGCATACCGTTCTCGGTCAGGGTTCCGGTTTTGTCGGCGCACACCACATCGACACGGGCCAGGCCCTCGATGGCGGGGAGTTCCTGGACCAGGCACTGCCGGCGGCCGAGTCGGACCACCCCGACCGCGAACGCGATCGAGGTCATCAGGACCAGCCCCTCGGGAACCATCGGCACCAGCGCACCGACCATCCGCAGCACCGACTCCCGCCAACCGACCCCGGTGAGGAACAACTGGGTGTAGATCGTCAGCAGCCCCGCGGGGATCAACAGGTAGGTGATGAACTGCAGGATCTTGTTGATGCCGTTGCGCAGCTCGGACTTCACCAACGTGAACTTGCTGGCCTCTTCGGCCAGTCGGGCGGCGTAGGCCTCCCGGCCCACCTTGGTGGCGCGGTAGGCGCCGGTACCGGCCACCACGAAACTGCCCGACAGCACCGGGTCGCCGTCGACCTTGGCGATCGGATCGGCCTCACCGGTGAGCAGCGACTCGTCGATTTCCAGACTGGCGGCCTCCAGCAGCTCACCGTCGACCACGATCTGATCGCCGGGTCCCAGTTCGATGACGTCGTCGAGGACCACCTCGCTGGGCAGCATCTCGGCGGTGCCGGACTGGCGGCGCACCTTCGGTTTGGCCTGCCCGACGATCGCCAGGTTGTCCAGCGTCTTCTTGGCCCGCAACTCCTGGATGATGCCGATACCGCTGTTGGCGATGATCAACAGCCCGAACAGGCCGTTGATCAGCGACCCGGTCGCCAGCACGATCAGCAGCAGCACCCCGAGGATGGCGTTGATACGGGTGAAGACGTTGGCCCGGACGATCTCGCCGACGCTGCGCGAGGCCCGACTCGGCACGTCATTGGTCTTGCCGTCGGCGATCCGGGCGGCCACTTCGGCATCGGAGAGACCTGAGGCAATGTTGACGGTCATCGGGTGCTCATCGGGTGCTCATCGGGTGAATGTTCCCATCTTGTCGGAGTCGAAGTACTCCAAGGTGAGCCGCGCGCCGTCGAAGGTGGCCTTCGAGACGCTGCCGGGCGGGGCGTTTTCACCGCCGAGGTCGAACACGAAGACATCGCCGTCCCAGTGCCGCAGCGGATAGTTCACCCGTCGCGGCCCCAGCGAGACCGCCAGTGCGCCGTCCGCCTCGGTCACCGTCGCCGGTCCCCAGTAGGCGTTGGCGTAGGTGCCGACGTAGGACGTAAGCGGCCGCGGCGGAGCCGGGTTGGCCGGCGGCCGCTCACCGGCGAGTTCACCGGCGGGGGCGTCCATTTCGGCGAACGCGTCGGCGTAGAGCCGACGCCAGTCCTCGCGCACCTCGCCGAACTCCACCAGGTCGGTGAACTCCGCGGTGAGAGTCTCGGCCACCCCGACCGGGGCGGCGTTGGTGAGGGCCACAATCGCCACGTCTGCGGACGGAATGGCGACGAAATTGGTTGCCGCGCCGACCATGAAGGCACCGGAGTGGCTGAACTGGACCCGCCCCGCGGCGGAGGTGCTGATGTTGAAACCGTAGCCGTAGAAGCCTGAGCGCATCGCCGGCTCGGTCGGCGGGCTGGACACCATCTGGGGTGTCAGCGCGGGCAGCAGCGCCTCGGGATCGATCACCGCGGCCCCGTTGTGGCTGCCGTCGGCCAGCAGCATCGCCAGCCAGCGAGCCACATCGTTGACCGAGGCGCTGACTCCGCCGGCCGGTGACTGGGCGTCCGGGTCGCGGGTGTAGCGGGGCACGTAGCCCCCGTCCGGTGTGCCCCCGTCCGGTGGGTCGGAGACCCGGACATGCCCCACGGCTTTGTTGTCCCGGGCCTGGTAGTCGGCGAACCGGGAACTGGTCGAGGCCATGCCCAGCGGGCGATAGAGCACCTCCTCGCTGAGGTCCTCCCAACCCCGTCGGCCCGCGGCGGCGACTGCCTCGGCGGCGGTGGTCAGCCCGAAGTTGCTGTAGGCGTAGGAGGTTCGAAACCCACCGAGCGGCAACAACCGCAGCCGCTCCATGATCGCCCGGCGGCCGTAGCCGAGATCCTCGAGCAGGTCGCCGGCGTGATCGGGCAGCCCGGAGCGGTGCGCGAAGAGGTCGGAGACGGTGAGCATGCGGGTCACCGCCGGGTCGGACAGCGCGAACCACGGCAGGTGCTCGATGACCGGGGTGTCCCAACCGACGACGCCGGCACCGACCTGCCGGGCGACGACCGTGGCTGCGATGGGTTTGGACAGCGAGGCGAGTTGGAAGACGGTGTCGGGATCCACCTTCTCCGAGCTCCGGGTATCACGGACCCCGAAGCCGTTGGCGTAGATGGTTTTTCCGCCGTGCACTACCGCAAGGGCCATGCCCGGGATTCCCGAGTCGGCCATCAACTCCGTCGCGATGCGGTCGAGCTGGGCGACAGCCTTGTCAACGGCGTTCGCCGGCAGGGCCATGGCCGCGGCCAGCTGCGGGGATTCGTCGGACGGCGGCCCACCACCGCCGGGCGGACCGGAGCAGCCGGTCAGGACGACGGCCACCACCGCGACCGCGGTGCGACGGACCCAGGTCAAAACCGCCACCAGGGAACGACCGCAGACCGATCCGGCACCACGCGGCCGCCCGGCATGGGGATCGCGAAGTCGATTCCGGCCTCGGTGGCGGACTGCAGAAGCCGTTCGGCGGGTTCGGCCCACGGATGCGGGGCGAGCCGGAACGTGCCCCAGTGGATCGGGACCAGTACGCC
>VERS01000319.1 GCA_018882545.1 Mycobacterium sp. | reverse complement strand
CCGCCGTTGTAGCGGGTCGTTGCGGAGCCGGCCGCCGGGTTGATCCTGCTTGCCGCGCGGTAGGCGGCTTCGTAGTCCGCCTCGGCAAGTCCGACCCGTGCCTCGATACGGTCCGCGGCTTCGGTGAGCCGGTGCAGGCCCCGTGGGGTCGACCAGGCGCGGACTTCGGCGGCGTACCCGCGGGCGGTGGCAACCTCGCCGCGCCCGGCGGCCAGCACCCCCAGGTCGGCGAGCACCTGCTGGCGCCGCAACTGACTGCACTCGATCCGCTCCGCCATCTGCAGGCAGTCCGCTCCGACCTGTTCGGCCCCCTGCCAGTCCCCGGCGGTGATCAAATCCACCAACACCACCCGTCCGCATTCGATCGCGTCAACGGACGGACCCTGCTCGCGCAGCAGCGCGAAGGCCGATTGAAGCGGGGCGCGAAACTCGGCCATGGCGCCGACGCAGTGCGCCGGGAACGACAGCAGCGCCAGTCGCTGCGCGGACAGGTTCGGAAGCACCGGCAGGTATCCGCGGAGCATCGTGCGGACGGCGTCAGCGGTGTCGGCGAAGTCGGCGACGCCGGTGCGGTACAGCGAGACCGCCGGATCCAACCGGTCGGCGAGGGGCTGCAGGGCAGCGTTGGTCTGCTGCCGGTAGCGCTCGGTGTCGGCATAGTTGGTGATCGACACCAGCAGATAGACCAGCCGGTTCACCGTCTTGTCGTCCAGGGCGTGGGCCCCGGCCAGCGCGTGCCGGATCCGACGGTGGGTGGAGATCACCTCGCCGTCGGTGTGAAATGCCCGGTAGGACTCGGCCAGGACAGCCAGCGGCGAGTCCCTCTCGTCGGTCGCGGCGGTCTCCAGCAGGTCCTCCGCCCCGCCGGGCCGGTCAGCCCGCGCGGCGAGGAAGACCGCGTCGGCCAGCAGTGCGGCCCGACGGTCCGGTTCGGTGCTGAGGGTGGCGGCCTTGTGCAGCCATTGGGCGCCGACTGACAATCCACCACGGCGAATCGACAGCTTCGCGGCCGCGGCGAGCACCTCGGCCACTTCCTGATCGGGTTCGGTGGTCGCCGCCGCCAGGTGCGCGGCGCGGCGCACCAGCACGTCGTGGTAGAGCCGGGCAAGATCGCGGTGGGCGTCTCGACGGTCCTGCGGGTCGGCCTGGTGAATCACCGCCGCACGCACGAGGGGGTGGCGAAAGACATTCTCTCCCAACGGGTCAATCATCAGCAGCCCGGCCTTGACCGCGGGCGCGGTATGTCGCATGACGTACCGGGCGCCGGTTGACGACGGCAGACCGCCCGCCAGACCGTCGAGCGCCGCACGGAGCAATTCGTTGCGCACTCCCGCGTCGAGCTCGTCCAGGCGGGCACCGAACACCGCGACCAGTCGATCTGTGAGCGGAAGGTTTCCCAACCCTTCGTCGGGCCGGTCGTCGGACCGGCCGCTGTAGCGCGGGAGTTCGGCCAGCGCCAAGGGATTGCCCTCCGCTGCCGCCAGGATTTCCGTTGCGGCGGCCGCGGACAACTCAACACCGACCCGCTGCAGCAGCCGCACCGCATCGTCGGTATCCAGCGGACCCAGCAGCAGATCGGTCCAGCCGGCGTCGGGAAACGCCGACTCGTCGGTGGTTCGACAGGAGGCCACGATCCGCACCGCCGGGTCGCCGAGGCGCCGGCCGGCTGCGGCCAGTACCTGCGCACTGACACCGTCCAGCCAGTGCGCGTCGTCGGCCACCACCAGCACAGGCTGGTTACTCCCGGCCGCCGACAGCAGGTTCAATACCGCCGTCGCCAGCGGCAAGACCGCCACCGTCGAGTTCGGTTCGCCGCCGGCTACCGGCTCCAGTGCGGCGCGGTCGCCCTCGCCCAACCCGACCTGGAATTCCTTCAAGCCGGACACCAGCTGGTTGAGCCCGCCCAACGCGTAGGAAGTCTCGGCCTCGACACCGAGGATCCGAACAATTCGCCAGCCGTCGGCAGCGGCGAGGGCACAGAACGCCTCGATCAGCGCGGTCTTGCCGACGCCGGGCTCGCCGGAGACCACCACCGCCGGCGCGGCGCCCTCGGTCAGGATGCGCCTGAGCGCGGACAACTCGGCGTTCCGGCCCACGAGACTGCTGGCCTTGGGCATAGTTCTAAGTATCGGGGATCAGGGGTGCAATGCAGTAATTTCACGGATCCCTGGGGCGGGTGTGACCGGCTACGTTCTCCGCTTCCGACCGCGTCGGAATTTTCCCATCGCGGGGCAGCGTACCTATCTGAAGGGGTTTGGTCCGGATGGTCACCTCGGCCGCACTGCCGCCCGATATCGCCACCAGCCCGCTGTTCAACGCCGATCTGGCCCCGACGCCACAGAGTCGGTGCACCTGGACCACCTACAACTTCGCCGCGCTGTGGATCGCAATGCCTTCCGCCGGCGTGAACCCAATCGCGATGGTGGCACTGCTGATCGGCGTCGCACCCAACGTGCCCGGCTTCCTGCGCAGCGTGCAGGTCCTGGGCGGCGGGGCCGACGGGTGGGATGCCGTCTACCCTACGCCTGGTTCACCGGATTCATCGTCGCGGCGGTGTTCTACCGAATGGGTATGCGCCGCAGGGGATTCGGAGTAAGGATGTCATGACGACCGATTACGATCCGATCGCCGAGCAGTACCAGCGGTCCAAGCAGCAGCCGTGGCGGACGTTCATCGAGTGCTTCACGCTGATGGACCTCGTCGGCGACCCAACCGGCCTGAGCGTCCTGGACCTGGCCTGCGGGGAGGGGTTCTACACCCGGCTGATCCGGCATCGCGGCGCGGCGGGGGTGCGGGGACTGGACCTGTCCGAGGGCATGATCGCCCTGGCGCAAGCCCAGGAGGCGCGTCAGCCCCTGGGCGTCACCTACGCGGTGGCCGATGCCCGGGAGTTGTCCGACGAGGATCCCGTCGACCTGTCGGGCGCTGGCAGGAGGGTGCGGCGATCCAGTGGACCTTCCATCTCGCCGACGGCCCCTTCTCGATCGAGAACTATCACCTCGGCCTGGCCGCTCACGAGGAGGCCTTCGAGCGGGCAGGCTTTTCCGAGGTGCGCTGGCACCGCCCGGCGCTATCCCCCGAAGCGCTGGTGGGCCACGACTCCGACTACTGGTCGACGTTCCTGGATTGCCCGCCGGTGGCGTTGATCGAGTGTGTCCGGTAGACGGGTGGTGTTTCCACTCCCAGACCCTGTCAGATCGCAGCGAACCCCAGGGCCTTTGCGACGCTTCGCTGCGCGGCGTCGCGGGATGCGAACGCCTTCGACTCCCCGGGGTTGAGCAGCGGCGGAATCGCGATCGTCGCGACCGCCAGGTGCCAGGCATCCATCGCCCGCAGCGCGTACCGGCGCACCAGATCTAGCGCGTGGCGTTCGACTTGCTCCTGCGCCGCGGTCAGCACGGTCACCGGACCGGCAAGGTCGCTGTCGAGTAAGGCCAGCAGCCCCTTCTCATCGGCACGGCCCCGCCGCGCCGCGCGAATCAGCGCGCCGGAGACCTCGACGCGGGTCCAACTGCCGGTAACCAGGGCGACCGCCGGATCGGCCAGCAGGGCGACCGCCCGGTCATGGCCGGCCTCATCGGCGAGGTAGGCCCGGGCCAGCACCGAGGAGTCGACGTAGGCGATCACGGCCGGTCGCGTTCATCGTCCAGAGCCTGGTCGATCCGAGGCCCAAGACCCCGAGTCGTCGCGATGATGCGCTCCCGGCGCTCGGGCCGCACCGCCCGGGCCTCACCGCGGTGGAGTATTCCCGCGGCCGCGGCGGCGGCGCGGACCTGTGACCGTCGGTCGGCGCCGTCGGCGTCGGCCGCCGCGTCGAGGATCGCGGTGGCGACTGCGTTGAGGCTGCGACCTTCGCGCTCGGCGCGTGCTATCAACCGACCGTGCAGATCTTCCGGAACCCGCAACAGCAGTTGCTTCATCAGAATGATGATAGCACTCGTTAGCATAGTGATAGCACGGCAGTATCGGTCAGGGAGCACGCCGCAACTGCGTTGGAAAGGACGAAGCACATGCGGTGGTTTCACCGATCCCTGAGG
>VERS01000318.1 GCA_018882545.1 Mycobacterium sp. | reverse complement strand
GCTCTACGACGCGCCCCGCCGCGGCACCGCGAACTCCCGGATCAACTTCATCCACCCCCGGGACGCCGGCGGCGTACTGGTGGAGTTGGTCGAACCCGCCGCGCCCTGAGTTCTCGCGCCGCTAGGACCACCTCCGGGTGGGGCGGCGGCGTAACCGGTTGCCCCAGCACGACGTATGCCAGTGCCGCCGATCAGATCCTTCGGTGTCCTCCACCCGCCACACCACGACATGCGGCGTGCCGGAATGGATCTCATGGTCGCAGCCCGGACAGCGATAGGTCTTGACCGCTCGGGCCCCGGCGACCGGCCGGACCTCGTAGTCGTACCCGTCCGGTCCGGACTCCACCCGATTCAGCATCAGAAAAGCCGGAACTCGTCGATGTCCATCCCGCGCATCACATCGTAATCCAAAGTGATACAGCGGATTCCGCGATCCTCCGCCAGGGTCTTGGCCTGTGGCTTTATCTGCTGGGCGGCGAACACCCCGGCCACCGGGGCCAGCAGCGGATCCCGGTTGAGTAACTCCAGATAGCGGGTCAACTGCTCGACGCCGTCGATCTCGCCGCGCCGCTTGATCTCCACGGCCACCGAACGGCCCTGCTCGTCGCGGCACAGGATGTCCACCGGCCCGATCGCAGTCATGAACTCCCGACGCACCAGGGTGTAGCCCGCCCCGAGCAACTCGATGTGCTCGGCCAGCAGTTGCTGTAGGTGCGCCTCGACGCCGTCCTTGACCAAGCCGGGGTCGGTGCCCAACTCGTGGCTGGAATCATGCTCGATCGCTTCGATGGTGATGCGCAACTGCTCGCCGGCCTTGTTCTGCACCACCCAGATCGACACCTCCTCCTCGGAGGTCTCGGTCAGCCAGCACGGCGGGCTCATCCAGTTCAGCGGTTTGTAGGCACGATCATCGGCGTGAATGCTGACCGAGCCGTCAGCCTTGACCAGCAACAGCCGGCGCGCCGAAGGCAGATGAGCGGTGAGCCGGCCGAGGTAATCCACCGTGCACTGGGCGATCACGAGTCGCACCGGTTCAGCTTAGGGTCCAGGTCCACCCGGATTAGGCTGACGCACTGATGAGTGAGGACCGCAGTGTCGCCCAGCGGCTGGGCCGAGTTCTGGAGCGCCTCACCCGGCAGAGCGGCCGGCTGTCTCAGACCCCGGCCTACGGGTCACTGCTGCTGGGCCGCGCCTCGGAGAACCCAGCCCGGCGCCGGATCCGCATCCAGCTGATACTGACGGTGTTCATCGTGGTGGTCAATCTGATCGGGATCGCGCTGGCCTTCCTGTTCACCGCCGTCATCTTCCCCGAACCGAGCGTGTTCACCGACGCCCCGCTGTGGGTGCCCGCCGTCGTCACCCCGGTTTACATCGTCGCCGCGCTGGCCCTGGGCGCCTGGTGGATCCACGTCCGGACCATCAAAGACCTGCGCTGGACCATTGAGGGCCGGCCCCCCAGTCCCGAGGACCAGCGCAACACCTTCCTCACACCCTGGCGGATCGCGCTGGTGCTGCTGGTGTTGTGGGGTGGCGGCACCGTGCTGCTGACCGTGCTCTACGGGATGCAGGACCCCACCTTCATCCCCCGGGTCGGGTTGGGGGTGAGCCTGTGCGGCCTGGTTGCGGCGACCACGAGCTATCTGGCCACCGAGTTCGCGCTGCGGCCGGTCTCTGCGCAGGCGCTGGTGGCCGGTTCGGCCCCACGCCGACTGGCCCCGGGAATCATGGGCAGGCTGATGACGGTCTGGATGCTGGGCTCGGGGGTGCCGGTGATCGGCATCGGTCTCATCGCGTTGTTCTCCCTGTCGCTGCGCAACCTCAACCAGCGTGAGCTGGCGGTGGCGGTGCTGGTCACCTCGGGGGTGAGCCTGGTGGTGGGTTTCGTGTTGATGTGGATCTCGGCCTGGCTGACCGCAACCCCGGTCCGGGTGGTACGAGCTGCACTCAAGCGGGTGGAAAAGGGCGACCTGGACGCCAACGTAATGGTGTTCGACGGCACCGAACTGGGAGAACTGCAGCGGGGTTTCAATACGATGGTCGACGGTCTGCGGGAACGCGAGCGGGTTCGCGACCTGTTCGGCCGGCACGTCGGCCGCGAGGTCGCCGCCGCCGCCGAACAGCGGCTGCCTCGGCTGGGCGGTGAGGAACGCCATGTCGCGGTGCTCTTCATCGACATCGTCGGTTCGACCAAGATGGTCACCAGCAGACCGCCCATCGAGGTCGTCGAACTGCTCAACCGGTTCTTCGCCGTCGTCGTCGAGGAGGTCGATCGCAACCACGGCCTGGTGAACAAGTTCGAAGGTGACGCCGCCCTGGCGGTATTCGGCGCCCCGGTCGCCTTGGAAAGCCCGGAGACCGATGTCCTGTGCGCCACCCGCACCATCGCCCGCCGACTGCGACTGGAGGTCCCCGAGTGTCCGGCCCGGATCGGGGTGGCCTCCGGGGAGGTGGTCGCCGGAAACGTCGGAGCCAAAGAGCGTTTCGAGTACACGGTGATCGGCGAGCCGGTGAACGAGGCGGCCCGGCTGGCCGAACTCGCCCGCTCCGAACCCAGTCGCGCGCTGGCCTCGGCGGCCACCGTCGCCGCCGCCTCCGAACGCGAGCAGCGGTTCTGGCGCCTCGGGCGACCGGTGAAGTTGCGCGGGTACGACGACCGCGTTCAGATCGCCAGCCTGATCGGCGGGGATTAGCGGACCCGGGCGGCGGCCAACCACTCCTGAGCCGCGATGACCGCACCGTCAAGGGTGCCGAACACGACATGGTCGAAACCCCGGTCCGGACGGATGACGGCGGCGTCGGGGTCGACCAGATAGCCCATCTTGCCGGCTGCCTGCAGGGTGGTGCTCATGCTGGCCAGCAGCGCCCGGGCCGGGTCGTTGATGGTGTCGACGCCGGCGACATCGAGGATCGCCACCGAGAAGTCGTCGCTGTCGCGCTCGATGGTGCGCAGCACCCGCTCGGCGCCGGCGAACATCAGATCACCGTGCATCTCATAAACCCGGACCCCATCGCAGGCCTCGTAGACCGCGCGGACGGTGGCTCGGGACTCCCGTCCCACGGTCAGGAAGTGCAGACCCAGCCGCTCCGAGAGCGCCCGGCACAGCAGCACGCCACGCACACTGTTGCCGCGGGGGTCCAGCAGCGGTGAGTACACCCCGATTCCGAGTTGGCCCGGCAGTACCGCGGTGATCCCGCCGCCGACCCCGCTCTTGGCCGGCATTCCGACCGCGCTGACCCAGTCACCGGCACCGTTGTACATGCCGCAGGTCACCATCACACTGAGGGTGCGCCGGACCACCTTGGCGCTGGTGACCCGCCGGCCGGTCTGCGGGTTGATGCCCCCGCGGGCCATGGTGGCGGCCATCCGGGCCAGGTCCACGCTGGTGACCCGCAGGGAACACTGCCGGAAGTAGACATCGAGCACCTCGTCGGGATCGGCGAGAACGCCGAAACTGGTCAGCATGTAGGCGATCGCGCGATTGCGGTTCCCGGTCACCTTCTCCGAGTGATAGACGTCCTCGTCGAGTTCCAGCGGCCGGCCCGCGCAGGCGGAGTAGAAGTCCCGGATCTTGCCGAACCGCTCATCGACACTGTCGCCGGGCACCAGGGAGACCGCCGCGATGGCGCCGGCGTTGATCATCGGGTTCTTCGGAAGCTTCGTGTAGGGGTCGACACTGATCTCGTTGAAGGCATCGCCGGACGGTTCGACGCCGATTTTGGCGTCCACCTCCTGCTGTCCGGCCAGATCCAGGGCGAGCGCATAGGTGAAAGGCTTGGAGATGGATTGAATGGTGAAATCGGTTCGCGCGTCGCCGGATTCGTACAGGAAACCGTCGGCCGACGACAGCGTCAAGCCGAAGCCGGTGGGGTCGACCTGGGTCAGTTCGGGGATGTAATCGGCGAGTGCGCCATCGGCCACCGGGGCGAATTCGGCCACCAGCTCGTCGAGGTAGCGCTGAACCAGCCCGGCCATCGACGGCTCAGCTGTCGGCCGTGGCGTCGCGCCGGACCCGCTCGTCGTAGGCCGATCTGGCAGTGGTG
>VERS01000317.1 GCA_018882545.1 Mycobacterium sp. | reverse complement strand
TCGCAACGGCGTCTGCATCAGCCGCTGACACCGCTCATGACACGGGCAGCCGCGGCGGCACTGACCGCTGCAGTGATCGGGGGGGTGAGCGGCGTCGCACCCGCCCTCGCCGATCCCGCCCCGAACTGGGACGGCTGGTACCGGATCACGTTCCACACCGACCGGAAGTCGGGCACAAGCATGGCGGCCACCCAGACCGAGGAGCCCTACACCGCCGCCTATCTGTTCGCCACCGACTGCACGTCCGGCACGTGCGTGGCCTCGGTGCTGAAGGGACCCGCGCCCAAAGACAACGTGACGCAGTCCGTGGCCTTCAACTGGACCGGTTCGCAGTGGTCATGGACCAACAACTGGCGCTGGGACTGTCTGCTCCCGGACGGCACCGTCACCTTCGAACCCGCCTCTTCGGTGACCACCTATTCACCGCAAGCCGACGGCTCACTCACCGGGACCTTCGCCACCAATATCGGCAGCGGTGACTGCCAGGGCACGGTATACATCCCGCTCACCGCAGCGCCCTTCGATCCCGATTCCGTCGCCTAAGTGCACCTTGAGGCCGGTGATTTCAGCCAATCCGAGGTTGCCCCAGTGCTAGTTTGACCCGGTCAGCCCGCCAGGGCTGCCGTACGGGTGTGGGCTTGGGAGGCGAAGATGGGTCCGACCGGGGCAGACGTCGACTGGGAGACCCTGCATGAGGCGGCGATTGCGGCCGCTACCAACTCCTACTCGCCCTACTCCAACTTCCCGGTAGGTGTGGCCGGCTACGCCGACGACGGCCGGGTGGTGGCGGGAGCTAACGTCGAGAACGCCTCGTACGGGCTCACGCTCTGTGCGGAGTGCTCGATGGTCTCGGCGCTCCACGCCACCGGCGGCGGGCAACTGACAGCGGTGTATTGCGTCGACGGGCACGGCGACCCACTCATGCCCTGCGGACGCTGCCGCCAGTTGCTCTACGAACACGGCGGACCGGGCCTGCTGGTGATGACCCCGCAGGGGGTCCAGACAATGGCGCAGATTCTGCCGCAGGCATTCGGACCGTGGGACCTCGTGGAAAGGCAGTCCTCGCATGACAAGTGACATCCCGACCGCCGTCGGCCAGCCGCGGGCCAGCAAGGCGGCGTGGGCGATTCTGGCGGCGATGGGCTTCGGCGCGCTGATCGCCCAGATGTTCAGCACCGTGATCGGCCCGGCGCTGCCCACGATCAAAGAGGACCTGGCGCTGGGACTGTCCGCCCAGACCTGGACGATCACCGCCTACAGCCTGGCCTTCGGTGCCGCTCTGGTCGCCGGGGGCCGGATGGGCGACCTGGTCGGCGAGGTCAAGATGATCGTGTCCGGCTTCGTCGTCTTCGCCGCGGGTCTGCTGATGTCGGCGATCGCGGTCGGTGGTCCGCTCATGATCAGCGGCCGGGCCATCCAGGGCATCGGCATCGGCATCTCCGCACCTGCGACGCTTTCCATCGTCGTCAACTCGTTTCCCCTGCGACAACGCGGTTTGGCCGTCGGCGTCTGGGGTTTCGCGCACGGCTTCGGCCTACTGCTGGGTCCGCTGTTCGCCGCCTGGATGATGGATATCGCCAGCTGGCGCTGGGTGTTCTGGGTGGCGCTGCCGCTGACCGGGCTGGTCATCCTGGTCACCTTGGCGGCCACCCGGGGTTACCGGAGTGTCATCGCGACCGGCAAATACGACTGGATCGGCCTTATCCTCGGCGCCACCGGGATCACCCTGCTCACCTACGGCCTACAAAACTCCGCCGTGAGCTGGTCGGCCGCGGCGACGTGGGGTTCCATCGTCGCCGGCATCGGCCTGCTCGGCGTCTTCGGCGTCGTGGAGAACCGCATCGCCCATCCCCTCGTCGACTTCAGCCTCTGGAAGGAGCGGCTGTTCTCCGGCGGCTTCTTCGCCGAGAGCGCGGTCGGCTTCGTCTACATCCCGTTTTTGGTCTTCGTCGGCTCCCTCTACTTCATCAACGTCCTCGGTTACAGCCCAGGCAAGGCCGCCAACGTCATCCTGATCACCACCGCCATCTGCATGGTGTTCGAGCCGCCCGCGGGTCGCTGGGTCGACAAGGTAGGGCCGGGCCTGCCGATCACCGTCGCGCTGCTGATGCAGGCCGTCGCGCTGGCCTGGATGGGTCTGTCCTTCGGCCCGACCACCACGCTAGCCCAGATGGTTGTTCCGCTGGCGCTCATGGGAATCGGTGTAGGCATAGCACTGCCGGCCTGCAATACCGCGGGTATGTCGGCGGTTGACGCAGAACGGGCCGGGATGGGCTCTGGCCTGATGCAGATGACCTTCAACATTCCCGCCGCACTCGGCGTCGGACTCGTCACGTCGATCATCGGGACCCTCACCGCGTCGAAGGTCGGTCCAGGACTGAGCGCGGAACTACAGGACACCGCAGCCCAGTACGCCGACGCGGTTCAGGACGGCGACATGAACCGCGCCGACGGGCTGTTGTCCGGTCTGCCGCAGGATTCCGTCGACGCGATCAAGAACGCGGTCGTCGGGGCCACCTCGAATGCCATCACCATCTCGATGCTGGTGCTGGCTGCGGTCGCCCTGGCCGGAGCAGTCTTCGCCTGGGTCGTCATCGGCCGCCGACGCACCCCCGATCACATCCAGGTCACACACGCCGCCGAGGTGGTGTGAACATCGCTGTTTGCTCAGCTTAGAGCGCCAGCGCTTCGGCGACGCTGGTGCGTAACGCTTCGAGTTCGGCCTGGGCGGTGCTGCGAGCCCCGGCGATGTCATCCGCGACCGGAACGACCACCTGCAGGTAGCACTTGAGTTTCGGTTCGGTGCCGCTGGGCCGGATGATCACTCGCGCGTCGCGCAGGCTGAATCGCAGTCCGTCAGTGGGCGGCAGTCCGTCGACGCCCTTCTCCAGATCATCCATCCGGGCTACCTCGCGACCACCCAGTGCGGTCGGCGGGTCGGCACGCAGCCGTGCCATCGCATCAGCGATCAGCGACAGATCCGAAACCCGCACGGACAGTTGGCTGGTCGCATAGAGACCGTGCTTGCGCGCGAGGTCGTCCAGAACATCCTGTGGTCCGCGGCCCTCGGCCTTCAGGGCGGCCACCATCTCCAGCATCAGCAGCGACGCGGTGATGCCGTCCTTGTCCTTCACCGCAGCCGGGTCACAGCAGTAGCCCAAAGCCTCCTCGTAGCCGAAACGAAGGTCCGGCACCTTCGAGATCCACTTGAAGCCGGTCAACGTGGTGGCGTAGCCCAGGCCCGCGTCGGCGGCGATGCACTGAAGCAGTGTCCCCGACACGATGGACTGGGCGTAGACCCCGCTTACCGGAGTTCCGTCGCGGCGGCCGCGTTCGGCGATCCACCAGCCCAGCAGAGCACCGACCTCGTCGCCGGTCAGCATCCGGTAGTCACCGCCATGGGGAATCCCGGCCGCGCAACGGTCGGCGTCGGGGTCGTTGGCGATAATCACATCTGCCGATTGAGCCCGGGCATCGGCCAGCGAAAGATCCATGGCGCCGGGTTCTTCGGGGTTGGGGAAGTTCACCGTCGGGAAGCTGCCATCGGGGGCGAACTGGGCGGCCACCGCCGTCGGCGGCCCAAAACCCGCCGCGCTGACCGCGCGCATGAAGACACCCCCGCCGACCCCGTGCATCGCCGTGTAGACCGCGGAGGCCTCCCTCGGGCCAGCACCTAGCAGTGAAACCGCGCGCGCCACATAGGAATCCAGCACCGCACCGTCGAGGATCCGGTAGTCGTCGGACTGCGCGATCGACGCCAGCGGGCCGATCCCGGCAATGCAGGCCGAGATCTCAGCGTCCGCCGGCGGAACGATCTGACTGCCGTCACCCAGGTACACCTTGTAGCCGTTGTCATCCGGCGGGTTGTGCGACGCGGTGACCATGACGCCGGCCGCGCAACCGAGTTCGCGGATCGCAAAGGCCAGCACCGGAGTGGGCAGAGCCTGCGGAAGGACCATCGCGGAGACGCCGGCACCGGCCATTATCCGCGCGGTGTCGTGGGCGAAGACATCGGAGTTGCGGCGGGCGTCGTAGCCCACCACGAC
>VERS01000316.1 GCA_018882545.1 Mycobacterium sp. | reverse complement strand
GCCGATCCCCGACTCACTGATCCAGACCACCATGTTGCTCTCGGCAATCACGTTCATGTACCTGTCGGCCAAGGTGGTCACCGACACCCAATACCGGTCGCAGTTCCTCGACCCGATGGTGTCTGATCTTCGGACCACGTTGGTCGCCCGCAACCGCTACCGCGCGGCAGAATGGGCGCATGACTGAGCCACCGGCGGACGTGTTCGGCAAGCGCTACGGCGAGGTGCTGCTGGTGCGGATGGGCGAGGCCGGCCCGGAAGCGACCGTCTACAACAGCTTTCCGCTCAACGACTGCCCCGCCGAATTGTGGGACGCACTGGACGCCGGGGCGATCGCCGCCGCCAGCGGCGCGACAGCCGCGCTGCTCAACGGGCCTCGGTACTGGCTCATGAGCCACATCGGAAAGCGAGCCGGTGAACCCCAGCCCACCCGCAACTTCGGCGGGATCGAGATGATCGAACAGGCCACTGTCCAGTTGTCGTCGAGCAATCCGCTTCCCTACTCGGTCAACAAGGTGGATCGCCGCGCGGTGTTCACCTTCGCCGCCGGCCGGCCGGTCTTCGAACTCGTCGACGCCGGCGGGCAGCGCTGGGTGATGCAGACCATGAGCCAGGTCGTCGACAAGGCCCTGTCCATCCCGGATCTGCCCGGACTGGGCTTGCGACTGCGGCTACCCGACGGCTGGCGCTACGAAACCCGCACGCTGACAGAGCCTCTGGTGGTCGACACCACGCAGACTGTCGCCCACGTGCTCCAGGACGACCTCACCAACTCCTACTCGCTGCAGGGCTAGCGGGCAGTGGGTCAGAGGTACTGGCCCAGATTCGACTCGGTGTCGATGGCCCGACTCGCGCTGGAGGTCTTGCCGGTGACCAGGGTGCGGATGTAGACGATCCGCTCGCCCTTCTTGCCCGAGATGCGTGCCCAGTCGTCGGGATTGGTGGTGTTGGGCAGGTCTTCGTTCTCGGCGAACTCGTCGACGATGGAGTCCAGCAGGTGCTGGATGCGCAGACCCCTTGTGCCGGACTCGAGCACGGACTTGATCGCGTACTTCTTGGCCCGGTCCACGACGTTTTGGATCATCGCACCGGAGTTGAAGTCCTTGAAGTACATCACCTCCTTGTCGCCGTTGGCGTAGGTGACCTCCAGGAAGCGGTTGTCGTCGATCTCGGCGTACATGCGGTCCACGACCTTCTCGATCATCGCCTTGATGCACAACGCCCGGTCGCCGCCGAACTCGGCGAGGTCGTCGTTGTTGACCGGCAGATTCTCGGTGAGGTACTTGCTGAAGATGTCCTGCGCGGCTTCCGCATCGGGACGTTCGATCTTGATCTTGACGTCCAGCCGGCCCGGCCGCAGGATCGCCGGGTCGATCATGTCCTCGCGGTTTGAGGCGCCGATGACGATCACGTTCTCCAGACCCTCGACCCCGTCGATCTCGGACAGCAACTGTGGAACGACCGTGGTCTCGACATCGGAGCTCACACCCGTACCGCGAGTGCGGAAAATCGAATCCATCTCGTCGAAGAAAACGATCACCGGGGTGCCTTCTGAGGCCTTTTCCCGGGCCCGCTGGAAGATCAGCCGGATGTGCCGCTCGGTCTCGCCGACGAACTTGTTGAGCAGCTCCGGACCCTTGATGTTGAGGAAGTAGGACTTGGCCTCCCGGGCGTCGTCGCCGCGGACCTCGGCCATCTTCTTGGCCAGCGAGTTTGCCACCGCCTTGGCGATCAGCGTCTTGCCGCAGCCGGGCGGGCCGTAGAGCAGCACCCCCTTGGGCGGGCGCAGCGAGTACTCCCGGTAGAGCTCCTTGTGCAGGAAGGGCAGTTCGACGGCGTCGCGGATCTGCTCGATCTGCCGGGTGAGGCCACCGATATCGCCGTAGGACACATCGGGGACCTCTTCGAGCACGAGGTCTTCCACCTCGGCCTTCGGGATGCGCTCGAAGGCGTAGCCGGCCTTGGTGTCGACCAGTAGCGAGTCGCCCGGCCGAAGCCGGCGTGGCCGCTGATCCTCGGCGAGTGCGGCTGCGACCTCGGGATCCATATCCTCGACCGCCACCAGCGGTTCGGCAAGCCAGACGATGCGCTCCTCGTCGGCGTGGCCGACAACCAGCGCCCGATGCCCGTCGGCGAGCACCTCCCGCAGCGTGCTGATTTCCCCGACCGCCTCGAAAGTGCCCGCCTCCACCACCGTCAGCGCCTCGTTGAGCCGCAGCGTCTGGCCTTTCTTGAGGCCCGTGACGTCGATGTTTGGTGAGCAGGTCAGTCGCATCTTGCGCCCGGAGGTGAACACGTCCACCGTGTCGTCCTCATGCGCGCCCAGCATCACCCCATAACCGCTCGGCGGCTGACCGAGGCGGTCGACCTCCTCGCGCAGCGCCAGCAACTGCTGGCGGGCTTCTTTGAGGGTGTCCATCAGCTTGGCGTTGCGCGCCGCCAGCGAGTCGATCCTGGCCTCCAACTGCTGGATCTCCCGGGACCGCTGGCCACCGCTGACGCTTTTGAGCTGTTCGCGCAGCAATGCGGCCTCACGCCGCAGGTGCTCCAACTCGGCGGCGTCATCGCCGTCGCCATCGAAGGCGCCGGAGGATTCAGGTCGACGTGATTCTGTCATAACGCTCCTTCCCCGCACGGGGTGCGGTGGACATCCCAACGCTACCGGCGATTGAACCATCCGGGGCGATCCACCAATTTCAACACTCTTACGTCGCTGTTAACCTTCCCTCAGAGTCGAGCCGATCGAGAGGACAGCTGTGACCGTCGCCGGGACCGCAAGACTGCTCGCCGCGTGCACGGCATCGGCCGTCATCATCGGCGGTGCCGCCGTGACCACGGCGTCGGTAGTGGCACTGACGCCGACCGCCGCGCCCGCGGTGGCGCCGATGGGGGTGGGCGCACCGATGCCGCTGGATCCCGCCGCAGCCATCCCGACCGCGGACCAGCTCAGCGGTGTGCTTTACGGTCTGGCCGATCCGAACGTGCCGTTCGCCAACAAGGGCTACCTGGTCGAGGGCGGCATCGGGCGCATCGAGGCACGCACCGCCGACGCCTTGATGCGAAACGCGGTGGCCAGGGGGCAGGTCCCGCTGAGCTTCACCGTCGGGGACATCACGCCGCTGGGCCCTGGCGCGGCCAGTGCCATCGTGACCGCGACCGGCCCCGCCATGGCGGCCACCACGCAGACCGTGACGTTCGTCAATCAGGGCGTCTGGAAGCTGTCCCGCACCTCGGCGACGGCGGTGCTCGCCATCTTCGGCGGCTAGGGACCCGAGGTGGTCGCCGGTGTGGATCGGCTGGCTCGAATTCGACATCCTGCTCGGCGACGTCCGCTCGCTGAAACAGAAGCGTTCGGTGGTTCGGCCCATCGTGGCGGAACTGCACCGCCGGTTCGCCGTTTCGGCGGCTGAGACCGGCTGGCTGGATCTGCACCGCAGGGCCGGCATCGGAGTCGCCGTGGTGGCCGCCGACCGGGCCCACGCGGTGGACGTTCTCGACGCCGCCGAGAGGCTGGTAGCTGCCCGACCCGAGATCGAATTGCTCTCGGCGCGTAGGGATCTGCGACGAAGCGACGATTAGCCCGTGCGACCTGCCGTTAGCCTCCGCGACCCTTCTTGCGCAACGGTGTCGGCGTCACTGTGCCGGGCGCCAGTCGGCGCGCGGCGATCAGGAATGCGGTGTGGCCGCGCATGGTGTGCTGGGGACGCACGGCCAGGCCGACCACGTTCCACCCGCGCTGCAGGGTCTCCCAGGACCGCGGCTCGGTCCAGCACTGTTGTTCCCGCAGGGCCTCCACGACCCGGGACAGCTGGGTGACGGTGGCGACGTAGATGATCAGCACACCGCCGGGGATCAGCACCCGGGCCACTGCGTCGAGGACCTCCCAGGGCGTGAGCATATCCAGCACCACCCGGTCCACGGAGGCATCGTCGAGTCCGGTATCGGCGAGGTCACCGATCACCATCTCCCAGTTGGCCGGCGGCCCTCCGAAGAAGGTCGCCACATTACGCCGGGCATGCTCGGCGTGGTCCTCGCGCAACTCATAGG
>VERS01000315.1 GCA_018882545.1 Mycobacterium sp. | reverse complement strand
GGTCTGCCCACCTGCATCATCAAGTACATCCAGCTGCACACACCGGCCATCACCATGTCGATGAACTCCATCCTGGCCGACCTCGCCGCCAAGAACCGCCCCGGTGCTGGTTTCGTGCCGACCGCCGACGTGACCCCGGGGCCGGCCTGAGAGGTGAAGGGGGCGGTCGGTCAGTTGGCCTTGCTGGCGCGAATCGCCTCGAAGACGGTCGGGTCCACCAGAGTGGAGGTGTCGCCGAGCTCACGCCCCTCGGCGACGTCGCGGAGCAGTCGGCGCATGATCTTGCCGCTGCGGGTTTTGGGGAGTTCGGGAACCACGTGAATCTCGCGCGGTTTGGCGATCGGTGAGATCTCCCGGGCCACCTCGGCGCGCAACTCGGCGACCATCTCCTGGGTCGACATCTCGGCGTGGTGCTGTTTGAGGATCACAAAGGCACAGATCGCCTGGCCGGTGTGATCGTCGGAGGCCCCGACCACGGCGGCCTCGGCTACCCCGGCGTGCCCTACCAGCGCGGACTCCACCTCGGCGGTGGAAATCCGGTGCCCGGATACATTCATCACGTCATCGATCCGACCCAGCACCCACACCTCGCCGTCGCTGCCGTAGCGGGCTCCGTCACCGGCGAAATACCAACCCTGTTCGGCGAACCGCGACCAGTAGGTCTCGACGAACCGCTCGCTGTCGCCCCAGATTCCCCGCAGCATCGACGGCCACGGCTTGTCCAGCACCAGGTAGCCGGCGACCTGCTCGCCGTCCTCGGTGGCCGGCGCCAACTCCTGTCCTTCGTCATCGACGATCCTGGCCGAGATCCCCGGCAGCGGCCGCATCGCCGAACCGGGCTTGCAGACCGTCACCCCCGGTAGCGGCGCAATCATCGCTGCGCCGGTCTCGGTCTGCCACCAGGTGTCCACGATCGGAGCCCGCTCCCCACCGAACACCAACCGGTACCAGCGCCAGGCCTCCGGGTTGATCGGTTCGCCCACCGATCCCAGCAGTCGCAGGCTGGACAGATCGTGCTCGAACGCCAACTCCCTGCCCCAGCGCATGAAGGTCCGGATCAGGGTCGGCGCGGTGTAATAGATTGTGACACCGTATTTTTCGATCACCTGGAAGTGGCGGTGCTCATCCGGCGAGGCCGGAGTGCCCTCATAGACCACCTGGGTAGCTCCGTTGGACAACGGGCCGTAGACGATGTAGCTGTGACCGGTCACCCAGCCGATATCTGCGGTGCACCAGTAGACGTCGGTCTCCGGTTTGATGTCGAATACGTAGAAGTGGGTGTAGGACGCCTGGGTGAGGTACCCGCCCGAGGTGTGCATGATCCCCTTGGGCTTGCCGGTGGTACCCGAGGTGTACAGCAGGAACAGCGGCTGCTCGGAGTCGAATGCCTGCGGGGTGTGCTGGCTGGACGCGGCGTCGACGGTCTCGTGCCACCACAGGTCGCGGCCTTCGGTCCACTCTACGTCGGTCCCGGTGCGCCGGACCACCAAGACGTGGCGCACCGAGGGCTGGTCGGCGACCGCCTCGTCGACGGCCGCCTTGAGGGACACCGCGCTGCCTCGCCGGTACTGGCCGTCGGTGGTGATGACCAGTTTGGCCTGGGCGTCCTCGACCCTCGCGCGAAGTGCTGACGCCGAGAAGCCCCCGAAGACCACCGAGTGCATAATCCCCAACCGCGCACAGGCGAGCATCGCCACGACGGCCTCGGGAATCATCGGCATGTAGATCGCCACCCGGTCACCGGCCACCAGTCCGAGGCCGGTCAAGGTGTTGGCCGCCTTACACACCTCGTCTTTGAGCTCGGCGTAGGTGATCGTGCGCGCGTCCCCGATCGGCTCACCTTCCCAGTGGATGGCCACCCGGTCGCCGTTGCCGGCCTCGACGTGCCGGTCCACGCAGTTGTAGGCGACGTTGAGCCGGCCGCCGACGAACCATTTGGCGACCGGCGCATCCGACCAGTCCAGGATGTCGGTGAAGGGGGTGTCCCAGTGCAGTCGGTTGGCCTGCTCCGCCCAGAAAGCGAGTCGGTCGGCCTCGGCACGTTCATAGAGATCGGCCGTCGCGTTGGCCGACTCCGCGAACCCCTCCGCGGGGGGGTAGTAGGTCGGAACGTCGTTGTGCGCCTCGGTCATACGTGGAGCCTAATCACTCCCATCCGGCTGCGGGGACGGTCTCGGTTCCCGACCCAGCACCCTCGGCAAGCCCCGACCGGGGTGGCCACTACCGTTGCCCTCTGTGACTATCGGCGGACCGTTGCGGAGCGGTGAACCAGACCTGCTGGCGCCGCTGATGGACCTGCCCGGGGTTGCCGATGCCGCCGACTCCGCGCGCACCGCTTTGGGAAGGGCGCACCGTCACCGGACCAACCTTCGCAATTGGCCGGTCACGGCAGCTGAGTCCGCGGTGCGCGGCGCTCGCTGCTCCTCGGCCCTCGACGGCGGCGGGGTTCAGCTCGAGGGCGAGGCGGCCGGCGCCGATGATCCGGTACTAGCCGGGGCGCTGCGGGCCGGCCAGGCACTCGAGGGCGGGGCGACCAACCTGATCGCAGTGTGGCAGCGCGCCCCGCTGCAGGCCCTGGCCAGGCTGCATGCGCTGGCCGCCGCGGACCTGGTGGCCGAGACCGCCCTGGGCCGGCCCCGGCAGGTTCCGGAGGTGGTCGCCCGGCTGGATCTGGTGACCCGGCTGGTGTCGGGAGCCAGTGCCGTCCCGGCCGCGGTGCTGGCCGCCGTCGCGCACGGTGAGCTGATGACCCTTAGGGCCTTCGGCAGCGCCGACGGTATCGTCGCCCGCGCTGTCTCACGGCTGGTCACGATCGCCTCTGGGCTTGATCCGCACGGACTGGGGGTACCCGAGGTGTACTGGATGCGGCGCGCCGAGGAATACCGGGTGTCCGCCGAGGCCTTCGCGACGGGCCGGCCCGATGGGGTGGCCGCGTGGATCGTGACCTGCTGCCGGGCGCTGGAAGACGGTGCGCGTGAGGCGATTTCGATCGCCGAGGCGGCGAAGCCCTGAGCACGTGAAGCGGGCGGCGTTCCGAATCGAGTTCGGCCCGCCGCCCGCTAACACGGTTCCGAGCTACCAAGCGTGCTATGTGGGCTGCGTGGGTGGCCTCGGCGTCTCGCACCGCGCTTCGGTTGACCTGCCGACAAACTCAGGTCAGCGACCGCTCTATGCAATTACGCAGGCCCGCAACACTTCTGCCATCTCCGCGGCGTGCTCCGCGTGGGTACTCGGGAACCGTGCTGGGATGCTTGGCGCGGGAGATGAAACCTTCTCTTCCGGCGTCACCTTGGCCTCGCCAAACTTCCGTTCCTCCTTTCTACTACGTGACGGCCGTCACAGCAAGAGGTAAGCGGGATTTAATCCCGGCGTGTCCAAAAACTGAAGCGCCACAACGCCGCTGGGAAAAGCTTGTGCCCTGAGCTGGCGGTCCGCCGCCGTCGTGATCCGCACCGACTCCGTTCCGAACCCGACCAACTCCGCGACCAACTCCGCGGCGGCGGATCGCCGAGGGACAAGAGGAACCGCGACATGGGCCCGGCGGCCGACGTGCCCGAGATTCTGGCAGGGCCCGCCACCTGGCGGAGGCCGCAATTTCACAGGAAAAACAGTCCATTTCAATTTGTGTTTATCGCTTGCGCTGCGCACCCGGGTCGTGTGTATAGTTGGCATCACTCGGCTTATGCCGAGTCTGCATCAGCCCGACCCCCCGGGGCTGATGCTCGACGGCCCTCGCCTCCTCCCCCCCTGGCGAGGGTCGTCCCTTTTGTGGGGGCTGCCCGGTCCCGGCTATCCACAGAGCCCGGCGTATCCACACGTCCCGGCCGGGTGACTAGTGCGCCCCGGATGCCCCCGACAGCCTGGCAGCCATGAGCTACGCCCCCGGCGCTGGCATCGCACCTGCGGTGTTGACCGTGATCGGCGATCCCGGCCTGTCCGGTGACGTCGAGCGTGTCGTGGCGGCCGTCGGCGCCCGGGCGGTCGGTGCCGTATCGCCGACCCGGCGGAACTGGCTAGCCGCTGCAGCGGTCGTCCTCGACGAACATGGGGCACGGC
>VERS01000314.1 GCA_018882545.1 Mycobacterium sp. | reverse complement strand
CCCCCCCCGCCGGCCCCGCCCCCGGCCTTTACCCCCCGCCGGGCTATCCCCCCCCGCCATACGGCCCCGGGTATCCGCCCGGCCCGATGGCCTACCCCCCGATGGGATACCCCCCGGCGGGATACCCCGGGTATCCCGGCTACCCGCCCCCGGTCCGGTCCGGGACGAACTCGCTGGCGATCGCAGCGTTGGTGTGCTCGATTCTGGGTCTGGCGCCGCTGTGCGGCTTCTTGTTCTCGATCGCCGGGATCGTCACGGGGGCGGTGGGTATCAACCAGATCAGGCGCACCGGGCAGTCCGGTTACGGACTGGCCATCGCCGGCATCGTCGTCGGCATCCTGACCCTGGTGATCTGGATGGTCGGACTGACCTACGCCTGGGGCTGAACCGCGGGCGGGACGAACGGCGCCGCCATCCGGGTCATCCCGGCGGCTCGGCCCTTGGCCGCCACCACCAGCGCCATCTTGCGGCTGGCCTCGTCGATCATCTCCTGGCCCAGCATCACCGCACCGCGCGCGCCTCCGGCCCCGGAGGTGTGCCAGTCGTAGGCTTCCAGGATCAGTTCGGCGTGGTCGTACTCGTCCTGGCGGGGGCTGAAGATCTCATTGCCCGCGGCGATCTGATCGGGATGCAGCACCCACTTACCGTCATAGCCCAGCGCCGCCGAACGCCGGGCCACCCGACGGAAGGCTTCGACGTCGCGCACCTTCAGGTAGGGGCCGTCCACGGCGGCCACACCGTACATCCGGGCGGCGATGAGGATCGTCATCAGGACGTGGTGGTAGGCGTCGCCGATGTCATACCCCTCGGGTTGCTCACCGACCACCAGGGTTCGGGTGTGCAGGCTGGCCATCAGGTCGGCCGGCCCGAGGACTAGCGCGGCCACCCGTGGTGCGGCCGCGATGGCATTGATGTTGGTCAGACCCGCCGCGCTCTCGATCTGGGCGTCGATCCCGATCTTGCCGACCGGCAGTCCGTGACTGCGCTCCAGCTGGGTCAGCAGCAGGTCCAGCGCGTGGACGTGGGAGGCGTCGGCGACCTTGGGCAGCACGATGACATCCAGGTGCGCCCCGGCCGCCGACACCACGTCGATGACGTCGCGGTGGGTCCAGGGCGTCGTCCAGTCATTGACCCGCACACCGCGCAACTGGCCCGCCCAGCCCGGCCCGGCCAGGGCGGCGGCCACCTCGATGCGGGCGGCGGCCTTGGCGCCGGGGGCCACCGCATCCTCCAAATCCAGGAAGACTTCGTCGGCGGGCAGACCCTTGGCTTTCTCGATCATCCTGGGGTTGCTGCCGGGAACCGACAGGCAGGTCCGCCGGGGGCGATAGGCGGGTCGATCGGCGTGCGGCACCCGCAGACTCCTACCCTCGTAGTCATGGCGTCGGTGAACAGGGTATACGCGGCGCGACTGGCGGGAATGGCCGTCCTGGGGCCCGACGGGGAGTCCCTGGGCCGGGTGCGCGACGTCGTCATCAGCATCAGCTTCGTTCGCCAGCAGCCTCGCGTTCTGGGTCTTGTCGTCGAACTTCCCACTCGCAGAAGGATTTTCATCCCGATCCTGCGGGTCACCGCCATCGAGCCCGACGCCGTCACCCTGACCACGGGCAACATGTCGCTGCGCCGGTTCGTCCAGCGCCCCGGCGAGGTTCTGGTGCTGGGCCAGGTTCTCGACACCCGGGTCCGGGTCGATGACCCCGAACAGCAGCAGCTGGCCGGGCTCGACGTCGTCGTCGTCGACCTGGGCATCGAGCAGACCCGGACCCGCGACTGGGTGGTGACCCGGGTGGCGGTCCGCAGCCAGCGCCGCCTGGGCCGGCGGGGAGCGGTCGTGGTGGTGGACTGGAATACCGTGCAGGGCCTGACCCCCTCCGGCCTGGCGATGCCCGACCAGGGTGTGACCCAACTGCTGCACCAGTTCGAGGGGCAGCGGCCGATCGTGGTGGCCGATGCACTGCGCGACCTGCCCGCCAAACGCAGGACCGAGTTGATCAACGCCCTCGACGACGAACGGCTGGCCGACATCCTGCAGGAGCTCTCCGAGGACGACCAGAGTGAACTGCTGCGTCAACTGGATACCGAACGGGCCGCCGACGTCCTGGAGGCGATGGACCCCGACGACGCCGCCGACCTGCTGGGGGTGATGAACCCGACCGAGGCCGAGGTGCTGCTGCGCCAGATGGACCCGGAGGACTCCGAATCGGTGCGGCGGCTGCTCAGCCACTCCCCCGACACCGCCGGCGGTCTGATGACCTCCGACCCGGTGGTGCTGGCCCCGGACACCACGGTGGCCGAGGCGCTGGCCCGGGTGCGCGACCCCGACCTGACCCCGGCACTGGCGTCGCTGGTGTTCGTGGTCCGCCCGCCCACGGCCACCCCCACCGGCCGCTACCTGGGGTGTGTGCACCTGCAGGCGCTGCTGCGCGAACCGCCGGCCAACCTGGTCAGCGGAATCGTCGACGGTGATCTGCCGCATCTGGATCCGGACACCACGCTGGGCGCGGTCACCCGGTACTTCGCCGCCTACAACCTGGTCTGCGGGCCGGTGCTCGACGAGCAGGGCCACCTGCTCGGCGCGGTCACCGTCGACGACGTGCTCGACCACCTGCTGCCGGATGACTGGCGGGAAAGTTTCGAAGAGGCCGGCGCGGCCGCCATCGGGAATCCACCATGAGCGGCCCGCGTCATCGCCTCGACACCCCGCTGACCTCGCGGCGGCCGTCGCTCAATCTCGATCCGGAGACGGTGGGTCGGGTCAGCGAATCGGTAGCCCGCTTCCTTGGGACCGGCCGGTATTTGCTGTGGCAGACAGTGATCGTGATCGTGTGGATCTGCCTGAACCTCTTCGCGGTGACCCTCCGTTGGGACCCGTATCCGTTCATCCTGCTGAACCTGGCGTTTTCCACGCAGGCGGCCTACGCCGCGCCGCTGATTCTGCTGGCCCAGAACAGGCAGGAGAACCGCGACAAGGTGTCCCTCGAGGAGGACCGGCGGCGAGCCGAGCAGACCAAGGCGGACACCGAATTTCTGGCCCGCGAACTGGCCGCCCTGCGGTTGGCCGTCGGCGAGGTCGCCACCCGCGACTATCTGCGCCGGGAACTCGAGGAGTTGCGCGAGCTGGTCGAGAAGTTGCAACCGCCGAACCCCGGCCCCGGCGCCAAGGGCCCCGACAGCAAGGGCAACGACCAGCGGCGGGGCAAGAAGGCCAAGACCTCCCAGGCACCCCGCAACGACTCCGGCGAATGGGCCTCGCAGGCTTAGCCACGGCGGGTACGGTGACCTAGTTCACAGCTGGACCGGCAACACGGGCAGATAGCGAGGGCGGACGAGTGGGACGACGCAGGGGCCGCGGGACCAACAGGACACCCGCGTTCGGAATAACCGTCTTGACGCCGGTGCTGCTGGCCGGTGTGGTGGCAGCCGGACCGGAGCGGCCCGCGGTCACCCCGGTCGCCGCGACGCCGGTGTCTGCGCCGGTGCCGTCGGTCGCCGCGGCTCCGCGGCCGGTGTTCGACACCGCCGACGCCCGGGCACTGCGGATACCGGCCAAGGCGCTCTCGGCCTACCGAAAGGCCGAGCGGGCCATGGGCGCCCTCGCCCCCGATTGCGGTGTGAGCTGGAACCTGTTGGCCGGCGTCGGCCGGTTGGCCGCCGCACCGGCCGGTGAAGGCGCGGCAACAGTGCGTGCGGTGTCATCGCGCACCGACAAGCTGCCCTCGGCGACCTGGTCGCGATTCGCCTCGGACGGCGACGGGGACGGCAGGCTGGATCCCACGAACCTGTTCGACGCCACCCTGGCGACCGCCCGCCACCTGTGCAGCAGCGGGTTGAACTTCCGGGACCACTCCCAGGCGCTTGTCGGGCTGCTGCGCTACAACAACTCGATGGCCTATGCCGCGAACGTGCTGGGCTGGGCGGCGGCCTACGCCACCGGCACCGCCCCGCTCAACCTGCCGCCGATCTACGGCCCGGTGCCGGTACTCGGCCCCTACCTGCCCGGCCGGCTCTGGGGCCTGTCGCAGGGCGGCACTATCACCCAGGCCGGATACCTGCTGCC
>VERS01000313.1 GCA_018882545.1 Mycobacterium sp. | reverse complement strand
CAGCTGACCATGACGTCGTTGTCGACGTCGTACTCCGCACCGATGAACATGGCTTCGGCATTGGAGTAGATGTTGCGGTGGGTGATGACCACGGCCTTCGGGGATCCGGTTGAACCGGATGTCAGCTGCATGAGCGCCACATCGTCCTCGCCGGTTTCCTCGGGGTCGGCGGGATCGGCGGTCAGCAGTTCGGCGACGGTGAGCACGGTCATGCCGCGCTCGGTGAGCACCGGGGCGGCAGCCAGGAAGGGCTCGGAGATGACGACGGCCTTTGCTTCGATCATCTCGATGACGTTGGCGGTGTCCTCGGCCCAGTGCACCAGGTCGGTGCGCGGGGTGGGCTGGTGGAGCATGGTGATGCTGGCGCCTCGCATCCAGAGCCCCTGCGCGGTGGGGGCGATCTCGACCGGCGCACCGGCCAGCACGCCGACGGCGTCACCGGGGCCGACGCCGGCGGCGGCCAGACCCCCGGCAATGCACCGAGCCCGTTCGTGAACTTCTCGCCAGGTGTGCCGGACCGGCTCCAGCGGTTCGCCGGTGACCATCCCCCGACTGGTGGTCACGGCGTTGTGGAACATCTTGTCGGTGAAACGGCTCACGGCGACCTCCTCGTCGTCCGGCGCGGCCCTGGGCCCAAAAATGGCGACGGCGTCCCCTCATGCTCCGCCCGGCGCCGCTCGTCACCCGGACGGCGCGCCCGCACCTGCGCAGAACTTATCGCTGTCACCGCCGTTGATCTTAAACTCCCCTTAAGATCCTGGCCAAGTCCCACCGCGGCCGCGTGTCAATCCCCGGCGGTCGAGGTCGGCACCACCCGCGCTCCGTGGACCGGCCCGCTGGCAACCCGCACGGTTCGACACACCCCCGCACCGGCCAGTTCCGCACCGACGTCGACGGCGGCCTCGGCCGAGGCGCAAAGGAAGGCGCAGGTGGGTCCGGACCCGGACACCAGTCCGGCCAGGGCCCCGGCCTCGCTGCCGGCCCGCAGGGTGCGGCGCAACCCGGGCGCCAGGCTCAACGCCGCCGGTTGCAGATCGTTACCCAGCAGCGGGGCCAAGAGGTACGGGTCACCGCCGGACAGCGCGGTCAGCAGTGGCTCGGGGTCCTCAAGTCGGGGTGGCGTGCCGGCCTTCCGCAACCGGTCGATCTCAGCGTAGACCGCCGCTGTGGAAAGTCCGCTGCTTCCGAAGGCCAGCACCCAGTGGAAGGTGTTGCGGGCCAGTACCGTTGCCAGATCTTCGCCACGGCCGGTACCCAGCGCCGTCCCGCCGTGCAACGCGAACGGCACGTCGCTGCCCAGTTGGGCGGCCATGGCGTGCAGATCACGACGCGGGACACCGAGTTCCCACAGCGAGTTCATCGCAACCAGCACTGCGGCGGCGTCGGCGCTGCCACCGGCCATTCCGCCGGCCACCGGAATCGACTTGGCGATGGTGATTTCCACATCCGGCGCGCGCCCGACGTGATCGGCCATCAGTGCTGCGGCCTGCCAAGCCAGGTTGCGCTCGTCGACGGGCACCTCGTCGGCACCCTCCCCGACCACGGTCAGGGTAAGCAGATCGGCGGTGCGCACGGTCACGTCATCGGAGAGCGATACCGCGTGGAACACCGTCGTCAGTTCGTGGTAGCCGTCGCGGCGGCGGTCGCCCACACCGAGGAACAGGTTGACCTTGCCGGGCGATCGGACGGTCACAGACCCGGTCGGCACCCATTCCGCTGCGGCGCTGCCGTTGGTTGGCACCTCACGAAGGCTACCGGGGTTCGGGCCGACCGTCAGCGCAGGTCGGACGGTTGCGGGGCGGGTTCGGAGGTTTCCGCGGTACCCGAGCGCTGCAGTAGGCGGACGAAATCGGCCGCGGTGAGCGTCTCCCCGCGGCGAGCCGGGTCGATGCTGGCCGAGAGCAACCGCTGGGCGGACTCGTTGCCGGAGCCGGCCCATTCCAGGAAGGCGTTGCGCACAGTTTTACGGCGCTGAGCGAAGCCGATGTCGACCAGTTCGAAAACCTGCCGGCGGAAGACCGCGTCCTGCGGCCAGGGAGCGGTGTCATGACGGTCGATCCGCACCAGTCCGGAGTAGACCCGGGGAATGGGCCAAAAAACCGTCGGTGAGACCATGCCGTACCGGCGCACCGTGCCGAAGAACCGGATTTTCACGCTGGGGACGCCGTATTCCTTACCCCCGGGTTCGGCGGCCAGCCGCTCGGCGACCTCAGCCTGGACCATCACCATGGCAGTGCGGATGGACGGGAACTCGCAGAACAGGTGCAGCAAGGCCGGTACGGCGATGTTGTAGGGCAGGTTGGCCACCACAGCGGTCGGCGGGCCGACGGTCGGCGGGCTGGCCACCTCGTCGGGACGCAACGTCAGCACGTCGTGGTTGAGGACGGTCAACCGGTGGATTTCGCTGTGCGAATGCTCGGCGATCGTCCTCGGCAGCCGTCCGGCCAGCACCGGGTCGATCTCGACGGCGGTCACGGTGGCGCCGCGGTCGAGCAGTGCCAGCGTCAGCGAACCCATCCCGGGGCCGACCTCCAGCACATGATCGCTCCTGGTCACACCGGATGCCGATACGATCCGGCGCAGGGTGTTGGCGTCGTGCACGAAGTTCTGACCGTAAGCTTTGCGCGGCCGGAAGTCGAGTTCCTTGGCGATGTTCCTGATCTCGGTCCGCGTAAGTAGCCGGATTGTCATGCTGCCCCTTTTCCGCAAACGGACCGTAGCCGACGCCGGGCCGGACCCGCTTCCGGTCGGCGAGCGTTCCCTACTGAGTCCCGGTGACCCGGTCGGCCCTGTCAGCCTAGCGCAGACCGGTGTTTTCCTCCCCCGCGTTCGGGTCGCAGGGGCAGGCGGGCGGTCCCCGCGGACTCCCGCCGCAGATGTCTGATGGCCGCGCTCACCGATTACAGCAAAAATAGGTCGTCGAGTCCGGGGTGCGCCACTGTCGGCCGGGCCGCACCCCCACCCGCGCCTGGCAACTGCCAGTGTCGAGCCAGGCGGCGTTAACCAGACAACCCAGTTCCGGTCTGAAATTCGGGTATCACCAGCCAATCGGGACGCAGCTCCGGCCCCCGTCTCCGGACACCCCGGGGGCCATCCCAGCTAACGGCAGATCATCCACCCAGGCCGTAGACGCGCCGGGCGGTCTGGGTCGACTCCTCGGCGAGGTCCTCGGCCGGCCTGCCCACCAGGTCGGCCAGCGCCCGGACGGTGTAGGGCAGGCAGTACGGCTCGTTGGGTGCGCCGCGGAACGGGTGCGGGGTCAGAAACGGCGCGTCGGTCTCGACCAGCAGCTGCCCGGTCGGGATGAGCGGCGCGGCGGCACGCAGATCATGGGCGTTGCGGAAGCTGACGGTCCCCGACAGGCTCAGGACCCACCCGGCATCCAGGCAGATCCTGGCCATCTGCGGACCGGATGAGAAACAGTGGAAGATGACGGTGTCGGGGGCGCCCTCGGTGCGCAACACGTCGAGGATCTCGGTGTCGGCGTCGCGGTTGTGGATCATCAACGGCTTGCCGGTGCGTTTGGCCAGGTCGATATGCCAGGCGAAGGCCTCGCGCTGCACACCAGGTTCGGCGCAGCCGTCGAGCTTGCCCGGCCAGTACAGATCCAGCCCGGTCTCGCCGATCGCCACCACCCGGGGTGTCAAGGCCAACCGCTCGATTTCGGCCCGGGCGTCCTCACCCCGCCGGCCGGTCAGCGCGCCGGCCCGGGTGGGGTGCAGCGCGACCGCGCCGAACACCCGCTGATCCCACCCGATTGCCTCCGCGACCCAGCGCGCGGAGGGCAGATCGTCGGCGATGGTCACCATCGCCTCGACGCCGGCGGCCTGGGCGCGATCGGCGACGGCGCGGACCCCGGCTCGGGTGCGGGCACCGCAGGCGTCGAGGTGGGTGTGAGCATCGATCAGCGGGCTCAACGGCTCCGGGGCCGGCGGCGGCGGGCGCTCCGGACGCTTGCTCACCGCAACACAATAAGGTGATGGCCGAGATGAGTCCGAGATGAGTCCGGGATGAGCACGCCCTTCTATGTGACCACCGCGATCGCCTACCCCAACGGCGCACCGCACATC
>VERS01000312.1 GCA_018882545.1 Mycobacterium sp. | reverse complement strand
GCGCCGGATCGCTCCGGCGCCACTCCGATCACTTCCTGTTGCGTCAGCCAAGCCCGCCGCAGGTGGGCCAGGCACCGATGCCCTGGGTGCGCAGGACGTTCTCGGCCACCCGGATCTGCTCCTCGCGCGAGGCCTGATGCGGCATACCGCTGCCACCGTTGGCCGACCACGTCGACGGGCTGAACTGCAGACCACCGAAGTAGCCGTTGCCGGTGTTGATCGCCCAGTTGCCGCTGGACTCACACTGCGCGATCGCGTCCCAGTTGACGCTGTCGGCGTTGGCGGCGCCGGCGCCCAGGGCGATCGGAGCCACCGCCATCGCACCGGCGACGGCAGCCATACCGAGGATGTTGCGAACGTTCTTCAAGAAACTTTCCTTTCGCCGAGCGTGCGCCGTGTCACAGGTCTCCCTGGAACGCGGATGTGAGCCGTACCAGTCTCAGTTCGGCACGCCAGCGAACGCCGGGGGCGCCGCTCACACGCAGGGTTCATTTTCTGAATTGATCAGACCGCTTTCGCGGTCCCGCCTGCGACCGTACGGGAGTTCCGCATGCCAAGTCACATCAATGACGCAACAATTTCTGGCAGATAACGGATCAATCACGGCAGCCATTTTTACATGTTCAACGCAGGTCAGTACGGTGCTGCGGACGCCTCCCAATGATGACCCAGCCGTCATTTTTGTGAGCTAAATCACACACTGATGTGAACCGGGGCACAGGGCGGGGAGTCACATCAATATCACTGGTCACATCTATAACGGTGAATTCATGTTGTGCAGTTCAGCCGCGGGTTCGACGATTACCCGGCGGGTGCTCACGGTGTCGGCCACCGCCCGCATGCTGCGCTGTCCGGAGGCGACGAGTGCGTCGATGCGATCCGCAAGATCGGTCCGGTAGATGCCGGCCAGGTAGTGGTCCCGGCCATCCCAGGGCAGCACCACGTCGGCATCGCGGTGGCGGGCCAGGTGCGCCAGGAGTTGGTCGACCAGCCCCACGGACAGATTCGGCATGTCCACCGCGGCGACGAACGCGCTCTGCACCCCTGCGGCGGCCGCGGCCCGTAACCCTCGGCCGGTGGCCGGCAGCGGGCCTGTCCCGCGGAGACGGTCATGGATGATCTCGGCAGACAGGGCCGGCAGCGGCTGACCCGGGGCGGCGACCACGATCACCGGGGCGCACCGCGCGGCGAGCACCGCGACGGTATGTTCGACCATGGTCAATTCCGGGTGGGCCGGATGCGGCATGGTGGCCTTGTCGCGGCCCATCCGCCGAGACGCCCCGCCGACCAGCACCACGGCCGCCAGCGGTACCTGCGGCGGGATGTAGCTGGAAATCTACCGACCCCTACTCGACGGTCCAGGTGTCGCGGCCGCGGAGCAACGCCTGCAGGGCGGCCCGGTCATGGGGTGCGGAGGCCCGGGCTGAGGCGATCTGTTCGCGGGCGGCGTCGTCGTAGGCCGGCCGGGCGACCTGGCGGAACACACCCATCACGGTGTGCTCGAGGTTCTGGTCGCTGAGCCGGGACAGAGCAAAGGCATAAGCCGGGTTGTCGGCCCGGGCGTCGTGGATGACGATCTCCTCGGCCGGGACGTCGGCGGTCTTGGCCACCTCCAGGCCGAAACCGGCCTGGACGACGCAGTACTCACCGTCGGCGCCGAAGGTGATGGGCTCACCGTGCCGGACCGCGATGACCCGTCGCTCGGCACCGTCCTTGCGCAGCACGTCGAAGGAACCGTCGTTGAAGATCGGGCAGTCCTGCAGAATCTCGACCAGCGCGGCACCGCGGTGCGCCGCGGCGGCCCGCAGCACCTCCGAGAGGCCCTTGCGGTCGGAGTCCAGCGCCCGCCCGACGAAGGTGGCCTCGGCGCCCAGTGCCACCGACACCGGGTTGAACGGCTGGTCCAGCGAGCCCATCGGGGTGGACTTGGTGACCTTGCCGACTTCGGAGGTGGGCGAGTACTGCCCCTTGGTCAACCCGTAGATCCGGTTGTTGAACAGCAGGACGGTGATGTTGAGGTTGCGCCGCAGGGCATGGATCAGGTGGTTGCCGCCGATGGAGAGGGCATCGCCGTCGCCGGTTACCACCCACACCGACAGGTCTGAACGGGCCAGCGCCAGCCCGGTGGCGATGGTCGGCGCCCGGCCGTGGATGGAGTGGAAGCCGTAGGTCTCCAGGTAGTAGGGGAACCGACTGGAACAGCCGATCCCGCTGACGAAGACGATGTTCTCCCGCCGCAATCCCAGTTCGGGCAGGAAGTTGCGGATGGTGTTGAGGATGACGTAGTCCCCGCAACCGGGGCACCACCGCACCTCCTGGTCGCTGGTGAAATCCTTGGCCTTCTGCGCCGACTCGGCGGCGGGCACCCCGGCGGTCTTAGGCCGCAGATCCAGGTCCGTCCCGATCAGGTCCGTCATGCGCTGGCTCCCGCCCCCACCTCGTCGTGGCTGTCCGCGCCGGCGCCCGCGGTCGCTGCGGTGAGCCTGGCAAATCTGAGCTTGTCGCTCTCGATATCCGACAGTGTGCCGTCCAGGGCGGCGTCGATCACGGCTTCCACCTCATCGGCCCGGAAAGCCATCCCGGCCACCTTGGTGACCGACTGGATGTCCACCAGATACCGGCCGCGCAGCAGCAGAGCCAGCTGACCGAGGTTCATCTCCGGTAAAACCACCCGCGGATAGCCGGCCAGCATCTGCCCGAGGTTGGCCGGCAGCGGGTTGAGGTACCGCAGCTGTGCGTGGGCGACCCGGACACCGCGGCGCCGGGCCCGCCGACATGCCTCCCCGATCGGGCCGAACGAACTACCCCACCCCAGCACCAGCAGTGCGGCGTCGCCGGTGGGGTCGTCGACTTCCAGGTCCGGCACCGCGATGCCGTCGATCTTGGCCTGCCGCAGCCGCACCATCTGGTCGTGGTTGGCGTCGTGATAGGAGATGTCACCGGAACCGTTGGCCTTCTCCAGACCACCGATGCGGTGTTCCAGGCCGGCGGTGCCCGGAACAGCCAGCTGGCGGGCCAGGGTCGCCGGGTCGCGAGCGTAGGGGGCGAAGTCAGCACCCGGCTGGGCCACTGCAGTGTCGATCGGGGCCAGCGCCGACACGTCGGGGATACGCCACGGCTCGGATCCGTTGGCGATCGCGCCGTCGGAGAGCACCACCACCGGGGTGCGGTAGGTCAGCGCGATGCGGGCGGCCTCGATGGCCGTGTTGAAACAGTCCGATGGGGAGTCCGGGGCCAGCACCGCCACCGGGGACTCGCCGTTGCGGCCGAACATGGCCTGCAGCAGATCGGCCTGTTCGGTCTTGGTCGGCAACCCCGTGGACGGCCCGCCGCGCTGGACGTCGATGACCACCAGGGGCAGTTCGGTCATCACCGCCAGACCGATGAACTCCGACTTTAGCGCCATACCGGGACCGGAGGTGCTGGTGACCCCCAGCGCCCCGCCGTAGGAGGCGCCCAGCGCCGCGCCGATGCCGGCGATCTCGTCCTCGGCCTGGAAGGTCAGAACGTCGAAGTTCTTGTGTTTGGACAACTCGTGCAGGATGTCGGAGGCCGGGGTGATCGGGTAGCTGCCCAACACCACTTGGACACCGGCGAGTTGCCCGGCGGTGACGATCCCGTAGGCCAGCGCGGTGTTGCCTGAGATCTGGCGGTACTCCCCGGGGGCGAGTCGAGCCGGGGCGATCTCGTAGGTGCCGGCGAAGGCCTCGGTGGTTTCCCCGTAGTTCCATCCGGCCCGCAGCGCCCGCACGTTGGCCTGGGCGATCTCGGGCTTGCGGGCGAACTTCTCGCCGATGACGGCCGCGCTGTGCTCCACCGACCGGCCGTACATCCAGGACAGCAGGCCCAGGGCGAACATGTTCTTGGCCCGCTCGCCGTCCTTCTTCGACACCCCGGCGGGCTCCACCGCGGCAAGGGTCAGGGTGGTCATCGGCACCGCGTGCACCTGGTAGTCGGCCAGCTCGCCGGTTTCCAGCGGATTGGCCGAGTATCCGACCTTGGCCAGGTTGCGTCGGGTGAACTCATCGGAGTTGACCACCACGGTCGCTCCGCGCGGCAGGTCCGGCAGGTTGGCC
>VERS01000311.1 GCA_018882545.1 Mycobacterium sp. | reverse complement strand
CCGCTGGTCAGCGTGGTGCTGGGCGTGGCGCTCTTCGCCGAACGGCTCAACCGGTTCCAGGTCGTGGCGGTGCTGCTGGCCACCGCCGCGGTCATACTGCTGTCCACCGGCGTCGGGGGGTTGCCGCTGATCGGCATCGGATTGGCGTTGTCCTTCGGCCTCTACGGTGCGGTGAAGAAGGTGATACCGACCGATCCTCGGGTCAGCGTGGCCGTGGAGACGGCCATTGCGGCCCCGATCGCCATTGGGTACCTGGTCGTGCTGCAACTCACCGGGGACAGCGACTTTCTCAACCACGGGGCCGGGCATGCGTTGCTGATGGTGCTCTGCGGGCCGGTCACCGCGATACCGTTGCTGTGCTTCGCCGCCGCCGCCCAACGGCTGCCACTGGTGACCCTTGGTCTGCTGCAGTACCTGACCCCGGGGATGCAGTTCATCTGGGCGGTGGCGATCGAACGGGAACCGATGCCGCCGGTGCGATGGCTGGGTTTTGCCTTGATCTGGATCGCCCTGGCGATCTTCAGCGCGGACGCGTTGTCTCGCGTGTACCGCGGCCGCACAGGTACCTTGCAGGCATCATGACGATGACTCGGAAGAAGAAATTCCTGTTCGCGCTGATGGCCGCCCTGTCGGCGGCGGCCATCGTGGTGCCGGCGATGGTGGGCCTGCTGACGTCCTCGCGCGTCATGCGGGACAACAACAGCGAGCCGTTGACGTCGAAGACCACCGCGCCCCCGCTGACGATCAAGCCGCTGGCCGTGCGACCGGTGATCAGCGCCTTCGTGACGACGCCCGCCGAGTGTCCGCCGTCCACCCCGGCCCCCCCGGATCAGCCCACCCGGATCTGCGATATCGAACGGACCGCGGTCTACGAACTCAGCCCGGAGGCGTTGCGGGTGCAACTGACCAACGTCGACTCCTTCCGGAACCCGCTGACCGGGTTGGAGATGGTGCAGATGACGATGACCAACGAATCGGCCGAACAGTTCGGCCAGTTCACCGCCGCTCAGGTCGGCAAGCAGGTCGCCTTCGTCCGCGGGGGCACGGTGGTCTGGGGGCCCAAGATCAGCGGCCCGATCGAGGGACAGGTGCTGCAACTGTCCGGCGAACTGACCGCCGAGCAGGCCAAGGAGATCGCCCGGATGCTCCGCGACGGAACCTAGAACCAACCTCGACGAGACACGAGCGAACGACACGCCGAAGGCGTCGGTCGAGACCCCTAAACTGACGGCCCTATGGGCGGATCAACTGCGCGTGACTCGTTTGTGCATCTGCACAACCACACCGAGTACTCGATGCTCGACGGCGCCGCCAAGATCACGCCCATGTTGGCCGAGGCCCAGCGTCTGGCGATGCCGGCCATCGGGATGACCGATCACGGCAATATGTTCGGTGCCAGCGAGTTCTTCCACGCCGCTACCGAAATCGGGATCAAGCCGATCATCGGGGTCGAGGCCTACGTCGCTCCCGGTTCCCGCTTCGATACCCGCCGGATCCTGTGGGGTGATCCCGGGCAGAAGGCCGACGATGTCTCCGGCAGTGGGTCCTACACCCACCTGACCATGGTGGCCGAGAACGCCGCCGGTCTGCGCAACCTGTTCAGGCTGACCTCGCTGGCATCCTTCGAGGGCCAACTGGGTAAGTGGAACCGGATGGACGCCGAGATCATCGCCGAGCACGCCGAGGGGATCATCGCCACCACCGGTTGCCCGTCCGGGGAGGTGCAGACCCGGCTGCGCCTGGGGCAGTTCGACGAAGCACTGCAGTCCGCCGCCACCTGGCGGGACATCTTCGGACCCGACAATTACTTCCTGGAACTGATGGACCACGGCCTGTCCATCGAGCGCCGGGTCCGCGACGGCCTGCTCGAGGTGGGCCGGAAACTGGGCATCCCCCCGCTGGCCACCAACGACTGCCATTACGTCACCCGCGACGCCGCCCACAGCCACGAGGCGCTGCTGTGCGTGCAGACCGGCAAGACATTGTCGGACCCCAACCGGTTCAAGTTCGATGGCGACGGCTACTACCTGAAGTCCGCCGCTGAGATGCGAGCGCTGTGGGACAGCGAGATCCCCCAGGCGTGCGATTCGACGCTGCTGATCGCCGAACGGGTGGGCTCCTACGCCGACGTGTGGACCCCACGCGACCGGATGCCGGTCTTCCCGGTTCCCGACGGTCACGATCAGGGATCCTGGCTGCGGCACGAGGTCGAGGCCGGCCTGCGGCGGCGCTTTTCGGCCGGCGTTCCGCCGCAATACACCGAGCGCGCCGGCTACGAGATCGACGTCATCTGCGACAAGGGCTACCCGTCGTACTTCCTGATCGTGGCCGACCTGATCAACTACGCCCGGTCGGTCAGCATCCGGGTCGGGCCGGGCCGCGGGTCGGCGGCCGGATCGCTGGTGGCCTACGCCCTGGGAATCACCGACATCGACCCGATCGAGCACGGCCTGCTGTTCGAACGCTTCCTGAACCCCGAGCGCGCCTCGATGCCCGATATCGACATCGACTTCGACGACCGCCGCCGCGGTGAGATGGTCCGCTACGCCGCCGAGAAGTGGGGTAGCGACCGGGTGGCTCAGGTGATCACCTTCGGCACCATCAAGACCAAGGCGGCGCTGAAGGACGCCGCTCGGGTGCACTACGGCCAGCGCGGTTTCGCCATCGCCGACCGGATCACCAAGGCGCTGCCGCCGGCGGTGATGGCCAAGGACAGCCCGCTGTCGGGCATCACCGACCCGGCCCACGAGCGTTACAAGGAGGCCGCTGAGGTCCGCGGCCTGATCGACAGCGACCCGGATGTTCGCACCATCTACGAAACCGCCCGCGGGCTGGAAGGGCTGGTCCGCAACGCCAGCGTGCACGCGTGCGCGGTCATCATGAGCTCCGAGCCGCTCATCGAGGCCATCCCGCTGTGGAAGCGGCCCCAGGACGGCGCGATCATCACCGGTTGGGACTACCCGTCGTGCGAGGCCATCGGCCTGCTGAAGATGGACTTCCTGGGGCTGCGCAACCTCACGATCATCGGGGACGCGCTGGCCGATATCAAGGCCAACCGGGGTATCGACCTGGAGTTGGAGTCGTTGACACTCGACGACCCGGCGACCTTCGAGTTGCTCTCCCGCGGCGATACGCTGGGGGTGTTCCAGCTCGATGGCGGACCGATGCGAGATCTGTTGCGGCGCATGCAACCCACCGGCTTTCAGGACATCGTCGCCGTGCTGGCGCTGTACCGGCCCGGGCCGATGGGCGTCAACGCCCACAACGACTACGCCGACCGCAAGAACGGCCGGCAGGCGATCAAGCCGATCCACCCGGAGTTGGCAGAGCCGCTGGCCGACATCCTGGCCGAGACCTACGGCCTGATCGTCTACCAGGAGCAGATCATGCGCATCGCGCAGCGGGTGGCCGGCTACTCCCTGGCCCGAGCCGACATCCTGCGCAAGGCGATGGGCAAGAAGAAGCGCGACGTGCTCGACAAGGAGTACGAGGGCTTCGCCGACGGCATGAAGGCCAACGGGTTCTCGGCCGGCGCCATCAAGGTGCTGTGGGACACCATCCTCCCGTTCGCCGACTACGCGTTCAACAAGTCCCACGCGGCCGGCTACGGGCTGGTGTCGTACTGGACTGCCTATCTGAAGGCCAACTATCCCGCCGAGTACATGGCCGGTCTGCTCACCTCGGTGGGCGACGACAAGGACAAGGCCGCGGTCTACCTGGCCGACTGCCGAAAGCTCGGGATCACCGTGCTGCCGCCCGACGTCAACGAGTCCGAACTGAACTTCGCCTCGGTGGGCGCCGACATCCGCTTCGGCCTCGGTGCGGTGCGCAACGTCGGCGCCAACGTCGTCAGTTCGCTGATCGCAACCCGCACCGAGCGGGGCAAGTTCACCGACTTCTCTGATTACCTGAACAAGATCGACGTCGGCGCTTGCAACAAGAAGGTCACCGAATCGTTGATCAAGGCGGGGGCCTTCGATTCCCTCCGTCACCCCCGCAAGGGCCTGTTCCTGGTGCACTCCGACGCCGTGGACTCAGTGCTGGGGACCAAGAGGGCTGAGGCGATGGGCCAGTTC
>VERS01000310.1 GCA_018882545.1 Mycobacterium sp. | reverse complement strand
GTAGTCCCCGGCCGGCGCATGCGGGCGGCCGGACGACCTGCGATTAGCCGTCAGCAAACACACTATCGCCGCCCGACCAGGGGTGACCACGCGATAACCAGTGGGTAACGGCCACTGAGCAATGGCGCCGGCAATCTCGCCGGTCGGGCGGCGCCGGGCCGGTCAGCGCCGGCGCCGGGACCGAAGGTAGTCGCCGACGACTGCGGCACCCAGTCCGTCGAGATCGGGTACCACCACCCTCCCTTCAACCCGGCGCGCCACCTGGTCGATGAACCGGGCCAGCCCCGGGTCGTCGCCGAGGCGGAAGATCGTCACCTGGGCGCCGAGTCGGGCCACCTCGTCGAACCCGCGGACGGTGTGGGCGATCGTGCGCGGGTGCGGGGGGTAGTCGAAAAACACCGTCGAACCCCGTCCCGCCGTTCCGAAGTTCTCCAGATGGGCGGTGGGTTCACCGTCGGTCACCACCAGAACCACCGGCTGGGCGCCGGGATGCCGGCGCAGATGCCGGCCGGCCAAAGCCAGCGCGTGGTGCAGGTTGGTGCCCTGCTCGTAAACACCTTCCAGACCGGTCAGCTCCGCGGCCGTGACGGTCCGCGCGTAGCGGCCGAAGGCGACAATCTGCAAGGCATCGGACCGGAACCGCGTGCTGACCAGTTGGTGCAGCGCCAGCGCGGTGCGCTTCATCGGCAGCCAGCGGCTCTCCATCACCATGGAGAACGAGGTGTCCACCAGCAGCGCGACCGCAGCCTGGGTGCGGGTCTCGGTCTCCGATACCTCGACGTCCTCGACGGCGATCCGCAACGGCCCGCCGCCGCGGCGCGGACCCCCCGAGACGCTCTCCCGGCTCCCGGAGCCCGCGCTCGACCGCCGCAGCACCGCATTGGTCAAGGTTCTGGTGACGTTCCACGGCTCGGTGTCGCCGAACTCCCACGGCCTCGTCGCCCCGGTCAGCTCGCCGGCGGCTCCGGCGCGGCGGGTTTCCCGCTCACCGTGACGACCAGAAAGTTGTCGGGCCACATCGCGCAGCGCCGCCCGGCCGAGCTGTCGCATCGCCTTCGGCGAGAGCCGCCACCTGCCGTCGGAGCCGCGGTCGAGGAAGCCCTGGTTCATCAGGGCGCGTTCCAGGTCGGCCAGCGTGCGGGCGTCGATGGCGGCTTGGTCGCCAAGCTGGCGGGCCAGCGCGTCGAGGTCGACGTCGTCCATGGTGGCGCCGGGATAGCTCTGCGAGAGCTGCTCGGCTAACTGCTCCAGTTCGGCGATGTCGGCCATCGCCTGCGCGCCGGCGCCCATCCCGAGTGGGTTGTCCCCGGAGAACTCCGCCGAGGAGTCCCAGTCCTCCCCCGGCCGGGCGGCCCGCAGGTGCGAGTCCAGCCGGCTCAGCGCCTGCATCAGTTGCGGGGAGCCGAAAGCCTGCTGGGCCAACGCGTCCAGTTCGGCGCGCTGTTCGGCGGTCAGGCTGTTGCGGAACCGCTGGGCGGCCGCGGCGCGCTTGGCCAGGGAGTCCAGCAACTCTTCGACGTTGCGCGGGTTCTCCGGGAAGTGCTGGCCGTGCTTGGCCATGAAGTCGTCGAAGTCTTCTTTGGTGTCCTCGCCTCTGGCGTGCTTGTCCAGCAACTCGTTGAGGTCGTCGAGCATCTCGTTGACGGCCTGGCGGTCGGAGTCGGTGGCGTTCTCCAGCGCCTGCTTCATCCCGGCGAACCGCTGGTCGAGCATCTCCCGGCCCAGCAGGTCCTTGATCTGGTCGTACTTCTGGCGGGCCTCGGGGCTGCGCCAGTTGTACTCGGCGAGTTCCTGGACGGCCTTGGCCGGGGACGGCGGCAGCGATTCGATCTGCATCTCGGCGAAGCGGGCGTCGTCGTCCAGGGCCCGGGCCAGTTCCTTGCGCTCGGCCAGCACAGCCTCGTCGAGCAGCTTCTTGATCTCCTGCAGGGTCCCGTCAAGGTTGTTGCGCGCCAACAGTTCCCGACGGCGCCGGTTCACCTCGGCGGCCAGCCGGTCGGCCCCTTTGAGGTTCTTGTTGCCGCGTCGCAACAACTCCTGCAGCGCACGCCGGGGCGAGGTGCCCTCCATCACGTCCCGGCCGATCTGCTCGAGTGCCTCGCGCAGGTCCACCGGCGGGGCCAGGGGGTCCGGCCCGCCGGTGTAGGCCGAGTAACGGGAGTCGTGGGGGCGATGCGGTTTAGCCATAGACCGTTTCGCCGTCCCCGGTGTTCTTGTCGATCTTCTTGGCCAGATAGAGCGCCTCGAGCGCGAGTTCCAGCGCGGCGGCGCGCTCCCCTTCGCTCTTGGCCTCCAGTCGGGCCGAGATCTTCTCGGTCACCGGCAGGTTCGGCAACGCGGCCAAGACGTCCTTGGCCGATATCTGCTCACCGGTGGTCACCGCCGACTTCTCGACGGCGGCCACCAGCGGCCCGACGTCGATCCCGCCGAGCGCCTTCTGCGCGGTGTCGGCGGTGGCCCGGCGCAGCAGGTGCTCGAGCACCGCCACTTCCCGGCCTTCTTCGCCGGACTCGAACTCCAGCTTGCCGCGCAGCACATCGATCACCGTGCCCAGATCAACGACCCGGGCCACCGGGTCGTCCTCACCCAGGACGGCGCCGCGGTGGCGCGCGGAGGCGGCCACCGTCTCGGCGGCGGCGATGGCGAAGCGGGCCGACACTCCGGAGCGCTGGTCCACGGAGTGCGACTCGCGCAACAGCCGGGTGAACCGGGCGATGATCTGCAGCAGATAGGACGGCACCTGTGCGGTCAGATGCGCCTCCTGACCGATGACGCCGACCTCGGCGTCGAGTTCCCGCGGGTAGTGGGTGCGGATCTCGGCGCCGAACCGGTCCTTGAGCGGGGTGATGATCCGGCCGCGGTTGGTGTAGTCCTCCGGGTTGGCGCTGGCCACCACAAGCACGTCCAGCGGCAGCCGCAGGGTGTAACCGCGGACCTGGATGTCGCGCTCCTCCATGACGTTGAGCATCGCCACCTGGATTCGTTCGGCCAGATCGGGCAACTCGTTGACCGCGACGATGCCGCGGTGCGCCCGCGGGATCAGTCCGTAGGCAATCGTTTCCGGATCCCCCAGCGTGCGGCCCTCGGCGACCTTGATCGGGTCGATGTCACCGACCAGGTCGGCCACGCTGGTGTCGGGGGTGGCCAGTTTCTCGGTGTAGCGCTCGCTGCGGTGCCGCCAGCCCACCGGAAGGTCGTCGCCCAATTCGGCGGCCCGGCGGATCGACTCGGGGGTGATCGGGGAGTACGGGTGCTCGCCGAGCTCGGAGCCCTCGATCACCGGCGTCCACTCGTCGAGCAGGTTGACCAGTGAGCGCAGCAACCGGGTCTTGCCCTGTCCCCGCTCACCCAGCAGCACAAAGTCGTGTCCGGCGATCAGCGCGCGCTCCAGTTGCGGCAGCACCGAGTCCTCGAACCCGAATATCCCCGGCCACACGTCGGCACCGTCGGCCAGGGCGGTCAGCAGATTCTCCCGGATCTCCTGTTTGACCCCACGCTCGCGGTGCCCGGAGGCGCGTAGGACGCCGAGCGTGGTGGGCAGGCCGGCGGGCCGGGTCTCGTTCAGCGCTGCAGTCACGCCCTCCACGCTACGGCTGCTGTCGAGTGGCTGCCTGCAAAGCCCGCGTCGACGGCACATACGGACAGGATCTCGTCATGCATGCGCCCGGCGAGCGGTCAGCCGGTCATCCCGGCACTGGAGCTGTTCGAGCCTCCCGAAATCCGTCGCCATCAGTGCGCGAAGTGCCGATCACCGGTCAGATACAGCGTCACCCCGGCCGCGGCGGCCGCCGCACTGACTTCGTCGTCGCGCACCGATCCGCCCGGATGTACGACGGCCTTCACACCGGCGGCGGTCAACACCTGGAGGCCATCCGGGAACGGGAAGAACGCATCGGATGCGGCCACCGCGCCGCGCACCCGGTCCGCACCGCGTTCCACCGCCAGTCGGGCGGCATCGACCCGGTTCACCTGTCCCATCCCGACGCCGACGGTGGCGCCGTCGGCCGCGACGACGATCGCGTTGGACTTGACCGCCCGGCAGGCACGCCAGGCGAAGGCGAGGTCGGCCAGGGTGGCGT
>VERS01000309.1 GCA_018882545.1 Mycobacterium sp. | reverse complement strand
GTATTCGACCAGGTTCCGCTTCCGGGACATGTCGCCTTCGAACATGCCGCCGATCTGCGGCACGGTCACATGCGACTCGTCGATGACCAGCAGGAAATCATCGGGAAAGTAGTCCAGCAGCGTGGCAGGTGCCGAGCTGGCCGACCTCCCGTCGATGTGCCGCGAATAGTTCTCGATTCCCGAACAGAAGCCGACCTGGCGCATCATCTCGATGTCGTAGTTGGTCCTCATCCGCAGCCGTTGAGCCTCCAGCAGTTTGCCCTGCCGCTCGAGTTCGGCGAGCCGGTCGGCCAATTCGGCTTCGATCCCGGAGATCGCCTGCGCCATCCGCTCGGGGCCGGCGACATAGTGGGTAGCCGGAAAGATCCGCAGTGAGTCGACCTTGCGGACGACGTCGCCGGTGAGCGGGTGCAGGTAGTACAGCGCCTCGATCTCATCGCCGAAGTACTCGATGCGGACCGCGAGTTCCTCATAGGACGGGATGATCTCCACCGTGTCCCCGCGGACCCTGAAAGTGCCCCGCGTGAAAGACATGTCGTTGCGGTCGTACTGGACGTCGACCAGCAACCGCAGCAGGCCGTCCCGCGGTACCTCACTTCCGACCTGCAGTTCCACCGACCGGTCCAGATAGGACTGCGGGGTGCCCAGGCCGTAGATACATGACACCGAGGCCACCACCACCACGTCGCGCCGGGACAGCAGCGCCGAGGTGGCTGAATGCCGCAGCCGCTCGACGTCGTCGTTGATCGAGCTGTCCTTCTCGATGTAAGTATCGGTCTGGGCGATGTAGGCCTCGGGCTGGTAGTAGTCGTAGTACGAGACGAAGTACTCGACGGCGTTGTGCGGCAACATTTCCCGTAACTCGTTGGCGAGCTGGGCGGCGAGTGTCTTGTTCGGCGCCATCACCAGGGTCGGCCGCTGCAGCCGTTCGATGAGCCAGGCGGTGGTCGCGGACTTACCGGTGCCGGTTGCGCCGAGCAGGACCACATCGCGCTCTCCGGCGCGGATACGACGTTCCAACTCGTCGATGGCCGCGGGTTGGTCACCGGCCGGCTGGTGCGGGCTGTGCACCTCGAACCGCACCCCGGTGCGGACGACATCCTCGACCGCCCGGTATTCGGAGTGGGCGAGCACGGGGCGTTCGGTGGCAAAGGCCATGTCCCCAGCCTAAAGGCGCCAACGGACAGACCTCAAAAGGTGAACTGAGGGTGAACATGATCTGAACGCATTCCGACCGATCCCGAGACGCCGCGGTCCCCGGATTCATAGGCTCAACCGGTGGATCTTCGCGCGTTGACGCCCACGCTGGCGAATCGGCTGCGGGAAGATTTCCGCCTCTTCCCCACGCTGCGCGGCTACCGGCGGCGCTGGCTGGGCCGGGATCTGGTCGCGGGCGTGACATTCGGCGCGGTGACGATGCCGGGCCAACTCGCCACCGCCCACCTGGCCGGCATGCCCCCGATCACCGGGTTGTACGGGTTCGTGGTGGCGACCTCCATCGCCGCCGCGATCTCCACCAACCGCCATCTGGCCATGGGGGTCGACAGCACCGTGGCGCCGATCCTGGCGGCCGGTCTGGCCGCGCTGGGAGCCGTGGCCGAAAGCCAGCACTACATCGGGCTGGCCATGGTCACCGCCTTCCTGGTCGGGGCTTTCACGCTGACCATCGGGGCCGGGAGGCTGGGATGGGTGGGGGACTTCCTGTCCCGGCCGGTGATGATCGGCTTCTTCGGCGGGATCGCGGTGATCATCATCGTCAACCAGCTGCCGGGCATCCTGGGCATCGAGGAGGGACACGGCCGGACGCTGCAGAAAATCCTCCACCTGTTCCAACACATTTCGCAGACCAACATCCCGACGATGATCCTCGGGGTCAGCTCGCTGGTCCTGCTGCTGGGTATCGCCCGCATCAACCGGCGGATCCCCGGCGCGCTCATTGTCCTGGTGCTGGCGACCCTGTCGTTGTTCGTCTTCCGGCTCAGGGACCACGGCGTGGCGGTGCTGGGCCCGCTCAGCCGGGGACTACCGTCGTTCCAGCTGCCGCCCTTCTCCCTGGAATCGGTCGAGGCCGTGGCGACCACGGCCCTGGTCGTCTCCATCTTCTGTCTGGCCCAGACGGCCGCGACGACGCGTTCGGCGGCCAACCTCGGCGGCTACGAGACCGACATCAACGCCGACTTCCGTGCCCTGGGTCTGGCCAACATGGCCTCGAGCATGGTCGGGTCGTTCACCGTCAACGCCAGTCCGCCGTCGACCACGATCATCGCCGAGTCGCGGGGCCGAAGCCAGTTGGCGTCGCTGGTTGCCGCAGCCATCGCGGTGGTGGTCCTGTTCTTCAGCCAGGTCATCGAGAACCTGCCGTCGGCGACGTTGTCGGCGGTGCTGATCTACATCGCGATCAAGATCTTCCGCCTGGATCAGATGCGCGCCACCAGGCGGTACTCCTGGAAGGCGTTCGTCCTGATGCTGATCTCGCTGATCGGCACCGTGCTGCTGGGCATCGTCTACGGCGTCTTGTTCGCGGTGCTGGTGTCCTTCATCTACCAGGCCTCACGCACCGCCCGGCCCGAGTTGCTGCGGTTGGGGCGCTCGGCTCAGGGCACCTGGCTGCCGCTGACCGACGAGCGGGCCGTCCCGGTGCCCGGCATCGCCGCGTTCGCCCTCAACGGGCCGCTGTGGTTCGGCAATGCCAGCTGGTTCCGGATGCAACTCATCGACGCGCTGCCCGCGACCGATGACAGCCAGGAGGGCGAGGGTGAGGAGCCCGACCAGGACCAGGTCGATCTGCTGGTCCTGGACGCCCGGCGGATCGACGATATCGACTTCACCGGCTTCGAGGCGCTGTCGGACGTGGCCGAGATCGCCGCCCTGCGTGACATTCCGTTCCTGGTGGTGGTCCAGCAGGGCAGAACCCTCAAAGCGTTCCGCGGCGGCGGGTTCCCGGAACTGCTGGGGCGGTCGCGGTTCTTCGACACCATTCCGCTGGCGATAGCGGCCTACCCGAACCTTCCGGCGAACCGGCTGACCAGCGACTCCGACGCCGTAGGCTGAGGCTCATCCACCCGCCCAAGCACGAGACCTTCGACATCACCGCGCGGACGAACACCGATCCGAAGGGGTTCGTCCGCGCCGTCGACGAATTCCGACGGTTCCCGTGGGGCCTCTATATGGCCCGCCCCACGCCCGGTCGGGTGCAGTTCCACTACCTGGAGTCGTGGTTGCTGCCCGGACTGGGTCTGCGCACCAATGTCTTTCACTTCAACCCGGGCCACGAACGAGACCAGGACCATTACCTCGACGTGGCCACCATCACCGTGGGCCCCGACCGCTGGCGGACCGAAGACCACTACCTGGATCTGGTGGTTCGCACCGGCCGGGGTACCGAACTGGTCGATGTGGACGAACTGCTCGAAGCCCACCGCCACGGTCTGCTGTCGACCGACACCGCCCAGTCCGCGCTACGAACCGCTGTCGCCGCCATCGCGGGCCTGGCCGCGCACGGTCATGACCTGAACGCCTGGCTGGCCAGTATCGGCGTGGAATTGAGTTGGCGATAGGCGTACGCTCGTCCTCCGTGGGACGCACGGGACGCTCGGCTACGCTCGGTGCCGCTGTGGCGCTGATCTCGGTTTCTCCGGCGGTGGCGACGGCCGACGACGAGACTCTGCTTCCCCCCTCGCCCCCGCCGTGGCCGACAGTCGAGCAGTCCGCCCCCCAGCAGTACAACATCACCTACCGGGCACGCGTCGACGGCCTCGCCCGCGGCGCCCTGGTCACGTACCGGATCAACGACACCCAGGTGAACAGCGCGGATCCCACCATGCTGCCCGGCCGGACCTTCGAAACCACCGCGGTGCTCAGCGACCCGGCCGAAGCCGGCATGCGGATTTCGATCCAGTGGCCCTACTCCGCCAACCTGCACTGCGAAATCCTGGTCAACGAGCAGATCGTCGTCCAGGCCGACCAGTTCATCAGCCCCAGGTTGACCCCGTCCCGCAACGATCCGGACTACGGGGCGATGGACTGCGGCGCGCCGCTGAGCAATGCGGTGGGGGCACCGCCGACGACCCTCCCGGAACCGGTCCCCGTC
>VERS01000308.1 GCA_018882545.1 Mycobacterium sp. | reverse complement strand
GCCTCGGCCTGTCCCAGCGGGACCGTGTTGACCCCGGCCCGCACCGTCTCGCAGACGAAGGCCGCGGTGTAGGCCGTCAGGCCGAGGACTGCCAGTCGGAAGTTGCTGTCCACGATCGACGTCGGCGACTTGGCATCGGCCAGCGTGACGCCCAGCGTCTGCGCCAGGCCGAAGGAGCAGAACAGGATGATCAGCGTCAGCGGGGTGTTGCGGACCACGTTCACATAGGCCGTACCGATCCAATTCAGCATCGGCACCGGCGAGAGCCGCATCGCCGCCAGCGCCGTGCCCAGGATCAGAGCCCCGATCGCCGACAGCACGGTCAGCTTCACCGTGGTCCAGAAGGCTTTGACGATCAGCCCGCCGTAGGTTCCCAGGATGTCGGTCTTGGCCGCCGCAGCGGCTCCGGTCTCGGTATCGAGCGGCGGGGGCGGCGGGGCGCTGATGCCGGCGGGCCCGAGGTTGCGGTCGAAGGCGGCCTTCCAACTGCCGTCCTGCTGCATCTCCACGATCGCGGCGTTGATCTTGCCGAGCAGTTCACTGTCGCCGAATCGCAGCCCGATGCCGTAGCGCTCGGTGGAGAACGGCTCGCCGATGATCTTGAACACGCCCGGGTACTGCGCGGCGAACCCGGCCAGGATCACCTCGTCGGTGCTGACTGCGTCGATCGCCCTGTTGCGCAGCGCCTCCACGCAGGCCGAGTAGGTGTCGTACTGCTGCAGCTGGACGCCCGGATACTTGTCTTTGATGCGCTGAGCCGGCGTGGATCCCGACACCGAGCACAGCTTCTTGGCGTTCGCCAGTGACTCCGGGCCGGTGATGGCGGTCTCGTCGGCGCGCACCAGCAGGCTCTGCCCGGTCTGCAGGTAGGGCCCGGCGAAGAACACCTTCTGCTTACGCTGATCGGTGATCGAGTAGGTGGCCACGATGTAATCGACCTGGCCGTTCTGGATGAGAGTCTCCCGTTGACCCGACGGAGCCTCCTTCCAGTCGATCTCGCCGGGGGAGTACCCGAGTTTGCCCGCGACGTAGGTGGCGACGTCGACGTCGAAACCGGTCATCGAGCCGTCCGGCTTCTTCACCGCCAGACCCGGCTGGTCGAATTTGGTGCCGATGGTGATCGTCTTCTCCGCGCCGCCGCATCCGGCCAGCAGCAGAATTAGGGCGAGGCCCAGTACGGCGATCACCGGGAGCCGGGAGGCGGAAGGCATCGTTCTAGTGGCTCAGGATCTTGCCGAGGAAGTCCCGGGCGCGCGAGGACCGTGGATTGGCGAAGAAATCCTCCGGTTCGGCGTCCTCGACCACGCTGCCGTCGGCCATGAACACCACCCGGTTGGCGGCACGCCGGGCAAAGCCCATCTCATGAGTGACCACCACCATCGTCATGCCCTCCCCGGCCAGCGAAGTCATCACGGCGAGAACCTCGTTGACCATTTCGGGATCCAGCGCGCTGGTGGGCTCGTCGAACAACATCACCTTCGGCTGCATGGCCAGGGAACGCGCGATGGCAACCCGCTGCTGCTGACCGCCGGACAGCTGTGCTGGGTACTTCTCGGCCTGGCTTGAGACCCCAACCCGGTCCAGCAGCGACATGGCCCGCTCCCGAGCCTGATCGGCGGCGACCTTGCGCACCTTGACCGGCGCGAGCATCACATTCTCCAGGATGGTCTTGTGGGCGAAGAGATTGAAGGACTGAAAGACCATGCCCACATCGGAGCGCAGCTGGGCCAGTTTGCGTCCTTCGGCCGGCAGGACCTCGCCGTCGATGGCGATGCTGCCCGAGTCGATGGTCTCCAACCTGTTGATGGTGCGGCACAGCGTGGACTTGCCCGATCCGGACGGACCCAGCACCACGACCACCTGCCCGCGGTCGACGTCGAGGTTGATGTCTTTGAGGACGTGCAGGGCGCCGAAATGCTTGTTGACGCCCTTGATCGAGATCATCGGCACTGTCCCGGCCACCGTCATGGGCCGACCTTACCGGCGGCGGTGTGCCCGTGCGCTCCGAAAGCGGCGATCGGGAACTCAGTAGCGATCCAAGGCGGGCGGCGCCGGGGTGGGGATCCCCGCCGGGCCGAGGTTCTTCTCGAAGGCCGCCTTCCAGGCGCCCTGCGCCTCCATCTTCGCCAGCGCATCGTTGATCTTCGCCCGCAGATCCGCATCGCCCTTCTTCAGGCCGATCCCGTACTTCTCCTCGGAGAACGGTTTGCCGACGATCTTGAATGCCCCGGGGGTCTGCGCGGCGTATCCGGCCAGGATCACCTCGTCGGTGGTGACCGCGTCGATGGCTCCGTTCTTGAGGGCCTCCACGCACGCCGAGTAGGTGTCGTACTGCTGCAGCTGGACTCCCGGATACTTGTCCTTGATGCGTTGTGCGGGTGTGGACCCGGTCACCGAACACAGTTTCTTGTTGTTGGCCAGTGACTCCGCGCCGGTGATGTCGTTGTTGTCAGCCGCCACCAGCAGGCTCTGCCCGGTGATCAAATAGGGCCCGGCGAAATCGACCTTTTCCTTGCGCGCATCGGTGATCGAGTAGGTGGCGACGATGTAGGAGACCTGGTCGCTGTCGATCAGGTTCTCCCGTTGGGCCGACGGCGATTCCTTCCATTCGATCTGCTCCGCTGAGTAGCCGAGTTCCTTGGCCACGAACGTGGCGACGTCGATGTCAAAGCCGCTCATGGTGCCGTCGGGTTTCTTCAGGCCCAGCCCCGGCTGGTCGAACTTCGTCCCGATGACGATGGTGTTGGCATCCCCGCCGGTGCCGCCGCACGCGGTGGCCGTCAGGGGCAGCGCCGCGGCAAGCGCCGCCGCGGCTATCAATCGCACCGTCGGTACGGGCATGGTGTGTTCCTTTCGCCCTTGTTAGGTTGCCCGACCATACCCATAAGCCCCGCCTCCGTACCATGATGCGGGTGACCACCTACCAGGTCCGCACCTACGGCTGCCAGATGAACGTCCACGACTCCGAACGTCTGGCAGGTCTGTTGGAGGCCGCCGGCTACGTCAGGGCGCCGGAGGGGGCCGACGCCGACGTGGTGGTTTTCAACACCTGCGCGGTGCGGGAGAACGCCGACAACAAGCTCTACGGCAATCTCAGCCACCTCGCTCCGCGCAAACAGGCCGACCCCGACATGCAGATCGCCGTGGGCGGTTGTCTCGCCCAGAAGGACCGCGAGACGGTGCTCGCCCGCGCCCCGTGGGTCGACGTCGTCTTCGGCACCCACAACATCGGGTCGCTGCCGGTACTGCTGGAACGTGCGCGGCACAATCGGGTCGCGCAGGTCGAGATCGCCGAGTCGCTGCGGGAGTTTCCCTCGATGCTGCCCGCGGCGCGTGAATCCGCCTATGCTGCATGGGTTTCCATCTCAGTCGGGTGCAACAACACCTGCACCTTCTGTATAGTTCCGGCGCTGCGGGGCCGTGAGGTCGACCGACCGGCCGCCGACATCCTCGCCGAGGTCCGCTCGCTGGTCGACCAGGGTGTGCTCGAAGTGACCCTGCTCGGCCAGAACGTCAACGCCTACGGGGTGTCCTTCGGCCAGGGGAGACCGCGCCACCGCGGTGGCTTCGCCGACCTGCTCCGCGCCTGCGGCGATGTCGAAGGTCTGGAACGAGTGCGATTCACCTCACCGCATCCGGCGGAGTTCACCGACGATGTCATCGAGGCCATGGCGCAGACGCCCAACGTCTGTCCGGCCCTGCATATGCCGCTGCAGTCCGGGTCCGACCGGGTGCTGCGGGCGATGCGCCGGTCCTACCGGTCCGAGAAGTACCTCGGCATTCTCGACCGGGTGCGCGAGGCGATGCCGACGGCCGCGATCACCACCGACATCATCGTCGGCTTCCCGGGCGAGACCGAGGAGGACTTCGTCGCCACCCTCGAGGTTGTCCGCAAGGCCCGGTTCGCAGCGGCCTTCACCTTCCAGTACTCGCGGCGGCCCGGAACACCGGCCGCCGATCTGGACGGCCAGCTTCCCAAAAGTGTTGTGCAGGAGCGGTATCAGCGGTTGATCGAGCCTGTCTCTTACACATCT
>VERS01000307.1 GCA_018882545.1 Mycobacterium sp. | reverse complement strand
TCCTCCATGGAGTTCAGCGCGAAGTGCTTCACGCACGACATCAGCCACGGGTTCGCTCCCGCGACGGCCGCGGCGCCCATCGCCCCCAGCAGGACCGGGTCCTCGCCGTATGACTCCTGGGCACGTCCCCAGCCCGGGGAGTAGGCGAGGTTGATGCAGATACCGGCCCACAGGTTGGCGCCCTGCGCGCGGGCCTCGGCGGCGATCGCCCCGGCGACCGAGCACTCCAGGTCGGGATCCCAGGTGGCGGCGCGGGCGATCGCAACCGGGAACGCCGTGGAGGCACCCAGGGCCACCCCGCGCGGGCCGTCGGTGAACCGCACCCCCGGAATCCCGAGTCGGTCGATCCGGCCGGCCTCGAACGGAACCTTGTTGTACCGCTGGGACATCTCCGTCAGTCCCCGCCGGATGGTCAGATCGCCGTCGAGAAGCCACAGCAGTTCCGGGTCGGTCAGCCGGCCGAGCAGATCGCCAACGGCCGCCTCGAGGGTGAGGTCATCGCACCGGACCGCAGCCACGGCGGCCGCGAAAGCTGTTCCCGGCGGGCAGATCGGGTCGGTGACGGGCAACACGGGCCAGGTCCCTTCCGCGCGGGGCTCTCGGGCCGACGCCGGTAAGGGTGCCCGGGGATCGGCGCCCAAGCATATCCGGGCCCATAATCGTCGGATGGAGTTGGAAGTCATCGGATTCGATCTCGCGTCGTGTGTGATCGCACAAGAGTGTGGCGCGGACCGAATCGAACTGTGCGCCAACCCGCACGAGGGCGGTACCACCCCCTCCTGGGGAATGATCGCGGTGGCCCGGGAACTCACCTCCATCGAGCTGTTCCCCATCATCCGGTCGCGAGGCGGCGACTTCCTCTACAGCGAAGCCGAATTCCACGCCATGCTGGGCGATGTCGACCAGTGTCGGGAGCTGGGGTGCGACGGCGTGGTCATCGGAGTGTTGGACAGCGACGGCAGGGTCGACGTGGCCCGCTGCGCTGAGTTGATCGAACGCGCCGGGGACATGCAGGTGACGTTCCATCGGGCCTTCGACCGGGTGCACGATCCACGGCAGGCGCTCGAGGACATCATCGCGCTGGGGTGCTCGCGGATCCTCACCAGCGGCCAGCGCCCGAATGTCGAGCTGGGTATGCCGATGCTGCGAACCCTGGTTGAGGCCGCCGGTGGGCGGATCTCGATCATGCCCGGCTCGGGGGTCAGGTCCGGCAATGTCCTTCAGGTGGCCCGGTTCACCGGCGCCCGGGCGTTTCACAGCTCCGCGCGCGCGGTCCTGCCGTCGTCGATGCGGTATGTGAATCCGGCGATGGCTGAGGATCTGGCTTCGGTCAGCATTGATCCCGAGGAGGTCGCCGAACTCCGGCGGCTGCTCGACACCCTCCCCGCTGAGCCGTCGTAACCGCTGGCGGCCCGCTCAGTCCCGGCTGAACGTCTCGGTCAGTGCGGGGACGATCTGCGCTTTGCGCGATACGACGCCTTTGAGCAGCGCCCGGTTGTCCCGCAGGGTGACGCCGTAGGCCGACTCCACCGCCGAGGCGCGGGGACCCAGCGCCACACCGACCGAGTCGCTGTTGAGGATGTCGGTCACCACGAACAGGAACAGATCGAGGCCCTTGGCGGCGACGACGGCCTGCGCGGCGCTCTCCAACTCGCTCTGCCGGGACAGCACGTCCTCGACGTCGACGGCGTTGACTTGGGCGATCACCACCTTGTTGCCGCCCATGGTGAATTCCTTGGCGTCCTGGGCGATCAGCTGGGCGACGGTCTTGACGCCCGGATTCGCCCCGGCCCGCAGCAACTCCAGGCCGTAGGCCTGCAGGTCCACCCCGGCCAGCGCCGCCAGTTCCTCGGCGGCCGCGACATCCTCCGGGGTGCAGGTGGGGGATTTCAAGATCAGGGTGTCGGACAGGATCGCCGACAGCATCAGCCCGGCTATCGAGGGGCTGACCGCAACGCCGTTCTCCCGATACAGCTTCAACACGATCGTGGCGGTGCAGCCGACCGGTTCGGCTCGGAAGTACAGCGGTCCGGTGGTTTCGAAGTTGGCGATCCGATGGTGGTCGATGACCTCGGCGACTCTCACCTGCCCGATGTCCAGGGCGCTCTGCTGACGTTCGTTGTGATCGACCAGGATGACCTGGGAGGCCTCGGCGGAGACCGATTCGACCAACCGCGGCGCCGCGGTGTTGAAGTAATCCAGGGCGAACTGGGTCTCGGCACCCACCGCACCGAGGCGGACGGCCTCGACGTCGGCGCCGATCCTGGTTTTCAGATCCGCATAGGCCAGTGCCGAGCAGATCGAATCGGTGTCGGGGTTCTGGTGCCCGAAGATCAGAGTGCCGGGCATAGCGAGGGCTCCCTCTCGAGACGTTGCCGAATCCTAACGATCCAGCGCGGCCCCTCGTGGGCGATCAGCAGCGGTCAGCGGCCGCTGCGCCGCAGCAGGTACTCCAGCCAACGGAAGTCGAGTAACACCCATTCGACGTTATTGGCCAAAATTAAGGCGCTGCGCCCCGGTGGCTAATGCGTCGTTAAAAAATCCTGCCAGGAATCCATTAGGTTCCGCCCGGTGTCTCAGCTCCCGTACAGATGCAGCGCCTGCGCCGACGCGGTGGCAATCTCCCCGCTCAGTTCGACCACCGGCGGCCCGCCGCGCTGATGGATCACGTTGGCCAGGACCACGATGTAGCTGTCTGACCCGGGGTCCAGCCACACCGTCACACCGGTGAATCCGGTGTGGCCGAAACTGCCGACCGGGAAGATCGTGCCGCGCGGGGTGGACTGGTAGGTGTCGATATCCCAGCCGAGTCCGCGCAGGTCCGGTCCCGCCGCCGCGGGCTGCTGCGGGGTCGTCATCAGTTCCAGTGTCGACCGGCTCAGCGGGAACGGACTCGGCCGTCCGGCGAGCCGGTCGAGGAGGGCCTGGGCGTACCTGCCGACGTCCTGCGCCGTGGAAAAGACACCGGCACTGCCGGTTACGCCGCCCATCCGTCTGGCGGTGGGGTCGTGGACGGTGCCCCGCAGCAGGCGGTCGATATTGGGGTTGACGCCGGGGGTGTCCTCGTCGCGGGCGGTCGGGGCGACGCGGGCCAGTAGACCGGTGCTCCACGACCCGTTCGGACAGGCCGCGCCCGCGGGCTGACTCGCATCGAGGGCCAGTGCATTGCCGATGATGCGGTGCGGGCCGCATGCCTGGGCGGCCGGCAGGTAGGCGGTGTCGGTCATGCCCAGCGGGGTGAAGATCCGGTCGTGTGCGTAGACGTCCAGCGGCTGGCCGGAGAGCCGTTCGACGATGGTGCCCAGCAGGATGAAGCCGATGTCGGAGTAGTGGAAGACCACTCCCGGGTCGAACTCCAGGGGTGCGGTGAGCGCTCGGTGCAGACCGTCGGCCCGGTCGGCCGCGCTCAGGCCCCACGGGCCCTGACGACTCAGGTCGCCGCCGATTCCGGAGGTGTGGGTGAGCAGCATGCGCAGAGTCACCCGGGCCCGCCGCGGGTCCTCTCCCGGGTTGAAGTCGGGCAGGTAGGTCTGCACCGGCTCGTCGAGCCGGACCCTGCCCTGCTCGTAGAGCTGCAGGATGGCCGTCGTCGTTACGATGATCTTCGTCAGTGATGCCAGGTCGAAGATGGTGTCCACGGTCATCGGCTCGGCGGGGCCGGGCAACCCGTCCAGCCCGGGCTCGCTGGCGAGCCGGCGCGCACCATAGGCCTGCCGCAGGATCACCTTGCCGGCGTGACCGACCTGAACCACCGCGCCGGGCAGCCGGTGCTCGGCGATGTCGTCGTTGACGGCCTGGGAGACCGCGGCGAACTCACCCGGGGGCACCACGACCGCCGCCGCGGTGCTCGCCGGGGCCGGAATCGCCGCCGGGGTGGGCGTCGGGACGCCGACCGGCGGGGTCGGCGCCGGACGGGCGCACGAGGAGGTCACCGCGACGCCGAGCACGACTGCTCCGGCGGCGCAGGCCCGGACGACGCGGGAGATCACCCCAACGACGGTAGCCCCCGATTTGCCCGGTCATGGGGCGGGTGTGAGACAGTGGCGGCCGAGGGATGCCGGGCGGGATGATCCGAGAGGACTGACGATGGTCGAC
>VERS01000306.1 GCA_018882545.1 Mycobacterium sp. | reverse complement strand
GCGGTGGCACGCGTCGGTCACGCAGATGCTGGACATCCATGAGCACGATGAGTTGGACGATCATCGCGGCCGTGATCTGAATCAGATCGCCGGCCGGATTGGGATTGATCCACACCAACCACATAAGGCCCGCCAAGAGAAGTAGCGTGGCGATGTGAATCCCGAACTGGCCCTCGGCGAACAGCCGCATCTGATAGATCCCGATCGCGGTTCGCACCATGAACATGGGAATCAGAGCCAGTAGGAAGCTGAACGGAACGTCGCGAAGGACGAAGTGCCCGAGCAGCGCGCTCAGCAGCCAGTAGAACATTGCGATCAGAGGCGTTATCCACAGCAGCCGCCGGAAGAACAGAATTTTCAGTTCGCGTAATGCCGGTGTGTTGCGCATCCGCACCAGATCGAAGTAGAAGATGCCCGCGCTCTCATAGGTGCCCCGGAACAGCGGGAGGATCAGATAGAAGAACTGGAAGGCGTCGATATGGCGCCAGGACGTCAGGCCCGCGGTCAGGTCGAAGGTCCTGGTGTCGGTGCCGTAGAAGCCGACCAGGGCCAGCACCAACAGGGCGTCGAGGCGCAGGCTGAGCCCCGACAGTGTCGTCTCCAGTCCCAATCGCGCCGGGATGGACGGCAGCTCGCGCCACCAGTGCCCGGCGTCCCACCGCGGCCGCAGCCCCATCAGCCGGTACACCTCGAGGGTGAAATGGACGGTGATCCAGATGCCGATCGCATTGGACACCACGATCGCCACCACGATCGCGGCGGCGGGATAAAAGTAGAAACCCAGGCCGAGGATCGCCAACTGCACCGCGATCGGGACGATCATCGACCACGGCGGCTTGTAGACCCGACGGGTCGCATACACCCCGGAGTGCAGAACCCGCACCGGCAGATCGATGGCGAACTCGACGATGATCAGGAATGCGTACAGACGTGCCGCCGGGCCGGCGCCGGTCGGGTTCCACACCGCCAGCACGACTGCGCCGGCCGCGATCGCCAGCACCCCCAGGAGCATCCCCAACGCCAGCCAGCGACCGATCTCGGCACCGGAGGCGTCCTTGTCGCCGGCCGCGGCGAACCTGCGGAGCCGCTCCCGCATCACCTCCAGCAGGCCCCACCAACCGCCGGCGACCACCAGGCTTCCGGCCCGCAGCACCATGACCGTGAAGGCGGCCACCCCGCCCAGACTGGACATCAGGATGAAGAATTCGGCGACGTGCACGGCGAACCGGACGGTCGCGATCAGGAGCGGATAGCGCAGCCGGTAGCCGAGGTACCTGAAAACGCGGCCGGTGAGCAGGCTGGGGTACAGCGTGATCGGCTGCGCGGAACGCCGCGCGGTGCGGGCGAACCAGCGCTCGACGTCGTCCACCAGATCTCCGACCCATCACCCCCGGGCGGCGTCACTCTATCCGCTTGGTGCCGTCGCGTTGTTGAATAGGCGCACCATGAAGCGAGGCGACGCCACGGTGTGGACGGTATCGGCCGTCCTGTCGGTGATCGCCGTCGCCGCCGTGGCGTTCAGCGTGTCCGTGGTGGACCGCCGACCCCGCCCCGTCGACACCACCGGCAGCGACGCCAGCCTGCTGGTGGTGACCTGGGCGCCGTCGCTGTGCCTGGTGGAGCCGTCCAACTCCGGGTGCCGGACCGGCCACGTCGGCTCCCTGGGGCAGACGTTCATCCTGCACGGCCTGTGGCCGCAACCCTCGAGCGAGCAGTACTGCGATGTGCCTGAGCGCACTCCCGACCGGTACCGCAGCCCGGTGCCGCTGCCGGATGACCTCAAGGCCAACCTGAAGGCGATGATGTCGGATTCCACCGTCATGACGACCCACGAGTGGTACGCCCACGGCACCTGCTCGGGGGTGACACCACCGCAATACTTCGGTATCGCAACGGCATTGGCCACGCAGGCCGGTGCTGTGCTGAATCCGCTGTTCGCCCGGTCGGCCGGTGATCGGGTGTCGTCGCGCTCGGTGCGGCAGCTCTTCGACACGACGTTCGGCGCCGGTGCCGGTTCCCGGGTCTCGCTGTCCTGCCGCGACGCCGCTGGCGGCAGCCTGATGTACGAGGTGCGGCTGTCGCTGCCGCCGGTGGTCGAACTGAGCCGCACCCCGCCGACGCTGGCCGGGGCGCTGCCCGCCGGGCCACCGGTGCCGCCGGGGTGCGGGCAGGCCCGGCTGCCCTGAGGAGTTAGGCAGACTGGGCAGATGACCGCCGCGCAGCCGCTGCTGATGGAACTGCTCGACCCGGCCCACCGTGCCGACCCGTACCCGATCTACGCCCGGGTCCGGGCGGGCGGTCCGCTGCTGCTCCCAGAGTCCAACCTGGCCGTATTCAGTTCCTTCTCGCACTGTGAGCAGGTGCTGCGCCACCCGGGGTCCTGCAGCGACCGGATGAAGTCCACCGCCGCCAAGCGGGCGATGGCCGCCGGTGAGAACCTCCGGCCGTTCGGCCAGCCGAGTTTCCTGTTCCTCGACCCGCCCGACCACACCCGGCTGCGTCGGCTGGTCAGCAAGGCGTTCTCGCCGCGGGTGGTCAAATCCCTGAAACCGGACATCGCCGAACTCGTGGACGGCTTGCTGGACTCGGTGGCCGCCGCGGGCCGGTTCGAGGTCATCGCCGATCTGGCCCATCCGCTGCCGGTCGCGGTGATCTGCCGCCTGCTCGGGGTGCCCGTCGAGGACGAGCCGAAATTCAGCTGGGCCTCCGAATTGCTGGCTCAGGGCCTGGACCCGTTCTTCGCCTTCACCGGCCGGATGCAGGGCTTCGACGAACGGCTGCAGGCCGGGCTGTGGCTGCGCGAGTACCTGCGCGACCTGCTCGCACAGCGGCGGGCACACCCGCGCGAGGACCTGATGTCCGGACTGATCGCCGTGGAGGAGGCCGGCGACCAGCTCACCGAGGACGAGATCATCGCGACCTGCAACCTGCTGCTGATCGCCGGGCACGAGACCACCGTGAACCTGATCGCCAACGCGATCCTGGCGATGCTGCGCCACCCGGACTACTGGACGCAGTTGGCCGCCGACCCCACCCGCGCCGCGGAGATCGTGGAGGAGACGCTGCGCTATGACCCACCGGTGCAACTGGTCGGCCGCGTCGCCGGTCAGGACATCGCGATCGGCGATGTGGTTATCCCCGAAGGGGATTCGATGATGCTGCTGCTGGCCGCGGCGCACCGCGACCCGGCGGTCAACGACCGTCCCGACGTGTTCGATCCCGACCGCCGGCCGCTGCGCCACCTCGCCTTCGGTCTGGGGGCGCACTTCTGCCTCGGCGCCCCGCTGGCCCGACTTGAGGCCGCCGTCGCACTGGCGGCGGTCACCCGCCGCTTCCCCGCCGCCCGGCTGGCCGCCGAACCGGTCTACAAACCCCATGTCACCCTGCGGGGTATGGCCCGCCTCGACGTCGCGGTGTAGTAGTTTCCGGCCATGAAGATTCTGCTCGTCGGTTCCGGTGGTGTCGGCTCGGCATTCTGCTCGATCGCGGTGCGCCGCGACTTCTTCGACCAGATCGTGGTGGCCGACTACGACGAGGGCCGAGCGGTCGCCGCCGCCGCAGCGGTCAACGACCCCCGCTTCACCGCGACGCAGGTCGACGCCTCCTCGGAGGAGGCGGTGGCCGACCTGGTCCGCCGGCATGAGATCACCCACGTGATGAACGCCGTCGATCCCCGCTTCGATATGCCGATCTTCCGGGGTGCCCTGGCCGGCGGGGCCAACTACGTCGACATGGCGATGAGCCTGTCGAAGAGGCACCCGGACAAGCCCTACGAACTGACCGGCGTCAAACTCGGCGACGAGCAGTTCGCGATGGATCCGCAGTGGCGGGAGGCCGGCCTGCTCGCCCTGCTGGGGCTGGGGGTCGAGCCCGGTCTGGCCAATGTGTTCGCCCGCTACGCCGCCGACCACCTGTTCAGCGAGATCGACGAACTCGGCACCCGCGACGGCGCCAACCTCACCGTCGACGGCTATGAGTTCGCGCCGTCGTTCTCCATCTGGACCACCATCGAGGAGTGCCTGAACCCGCCGGTCATCTGGGAGAAGGGCCGCGGCTGGTATGTCACCGCACCGTTCAGCGACACGGCGAACTTCGACTT
>VERS01000305.1 GCA_018882545.1 Mycobacterium sp. | reverse complement strand
CGCACCACCGGAAGCGAGACGTCGGCCTCCAGCAGCGCCAGCCGGATCTCCCGGGCGGTGGCGTCGATGTCGGCGTCCGTGAGCCGACCTTTGCCGCGCAGACCGGAGAGCGCACTGTTCAGCCGGTCGGAGAGGGATTCAAACACCAGCCAAGCCTAGCGGGAACCGCCGTACCGCCGGGACGCCAGCGGAGGGATCACCCGGCCTCGGCGGCCGGTTTGGCCGGCGGTGCGGGCAGGGCCGCGTAGAGCTCGCGGTCCAGCACCTCGCGGGCGTGGCCGGTGACCGGCGCGGAGAGGGCGAACACGTCGATCACCGCGGCGCCGAATGTGGTGATCTTGGCCCATTCGATGTCCACCCCGGCCTGTTCGAACACCGCGGTCAGGACCGCCAGCAGCCCGGCGCGGTCGGTCGCGCGGACCTCGACAAGTTGGCTGCCCCCGGGCGGGCCGGCTTGATGCCAGAGGATCCGCGGGGGGGCCGGCACCGCCGCGGGAACTGCCAGTTTGGGGTATCCCGCCCGCTCGGAACCGCCGGCCTCCCGGTCGCGCTTCTGCAGCGCGGCGATGACGTCGCCCTGGCCCTCCAGCGCGAGCGCGAACTGTTGACGGAGCAACTCCGCGGCCGGCGGGGAACCGAAGTGCGGCGAGACCAGGAAGGTGTTGATCGCCATCGACCCGGGCGCCGATCCGGGCGCCGCGCCGACCGGGGTCGGCCCGGACAGCTCCACGCTGTTGACCGACGCCGAGTGCACACCGAGTCCGTTGAGCGCCAGCACCCCGGCCGCCTTGGACAGCAGGCCGCGGCGATCCGGGGCGATCATGGTGACCGCGTACATGTGCGGTGAGGGGCCGGGCGCCAGTTCGACGTGCACGGCGCCGTCACCGGCCAGCGCCAGGTGCTCAGCGGAGACGGGTTCCGGATGCGGCTCGGGCTCTCCGGCCATCTGGGCGCGACAGCGCCGGACGAGGTCGCCGATCAGCGCGGCCTTCCAGTCGCCCCAGACCCCCGGGCCGGTCGCCAGCGCATCGGCCTCGGCGAGCACCTGCAGCAGCTCCAACAGCACCGGATCGCCCTCCAGTGCCTGCACGACGGCGCCGATGGTGGCCGGATCTTTCAGGTCGCGTCGGGTGGCCACCGTCGGCAACAGCAGGTGGTGGCGCACCATCGCCGCGAGCAGCCTGACGTCGGAGGGCCACAGCCCCATCCGCTCGCCCACCCGGGCGGCCAATTCTGCGCCGATGACGCTGTGGTCACCGCCGCGCCCCTTCCCGAGATCGTGCAGCAGTGCACCCAGCATCAGCAGATCCGGACGCGACACCCGGGTGCTGAACGCACTTGCGCGCGTGACGGTCTCGACGAGATGACGGTCCACGGTCCAGGTGTGCACCGCGTCGCGGGGCGGCAGGTCCCGCACCACCCCCCATTCCGGGAAGAACCGGCCCCACAGCCCGGTGCGGTCGAGTGCTTCGATGGTGCTCACCGTGCTCGGGCCGGCCGACAGCAACACCAGCAGGTCCTCCCGGGCCTCCCGCGGCCAGGGTGCCCGCAATTCCGGGGCGGTATCGGCCAGCCGGCCCAGCGTGGAGGCCGCGATCGGCAGGCCGGTGCTCGCCGAGGCGGCGGCCACCCGCAGGGTCAGGCCCGGGTCGCGCTGCGGCCGGGCGTCACGCGCGAGGATCACCTCGCCGGCGAATTCCACGACGCCCTCGTCCAGCGGCCGGCGCGACGGCCGACGCAGCGCGGACAGCCCGCGGCGGGGTAGCGCGTTGGCCGCGGTGCGCAGGCCGGCGTCGACGTAGTAGCTGACGGTGCGGGCCGCATCGGAGAGCGCCCGGGCCAACTCGAACCGGTCTCCGATGCGTAAGGCCGCCCCGATCTCGTCGGCGTACTGCGCCAGCAACTGGTCGCGGCCACGACGGGAGGCGCGGTGCAGTTCGGTGCGCACGTCGACCAGTGTGCGGTGAGCCGCGCTCAACGAACCGGCCGGCGAATCCGGGGCGAGACTGGGATAGACGTCGGCAAGCTGTGCGATCGCCAGGGCGTTGAGCAACTGGACGTCCCGCAGCCCGCCCATCCCGGACTTCAGGTCCGGCTCGGCGCGGTGGGCGATCTGGCCGGCCCGCTGCCAGCGCGCCCGGGTGTATTCGACCAGCTCGTCGAAACGCGAGGCGATGCCGGCACGCCACTGCCGCCGAGCCCCGCCGGTCAGCCGAGCCGACAGCGCCTCGTCGCCGGCGATGTAGCGGCTCTCCAACATCGCCAGCCCCGCGGCGAGGTCCGCGCCGGCGACCTGCAGGGCCTCGGACACCGTCCGCACGCTGTGGTCCAGCCGGATGTTGGCGTCCCACAGCGGATACCACAGCAACTCGGCGACCTGACCGACTGCCTCGGCGGGCATGTCGTCGTGCAGCAGCATCAGGTCCAGATCCGAGTACGGCACCATCTCCCGGCGGCCCAGGCCGCCGGTGGCGACGATGGCGAAACCGCTGCCGTCGGTGATCCCCAGTTCGACGGCCTTGGTGGTCAACCAGAGTTTATTCAGATCCAGCAGCGCCTCGCGCAGCGACGCGGCGTCCAGTCGCCGCTGGCCACCGTCGAGAAGTTGGCGGTGAGCCGCCGCAAGGTCCTTGGCGTCGTGCAGGGGTCCCGCCGCCGGAGGCTTCCACCTCCAGCCGGCGGAACCACCTGCCCGCTCGGTCATGCCCGACTCTCCAACGCCTGCTCCCTGTGCACTGCTTCCCTAAGCCTGCCTAGAGCGCGTCGGAGCCCCGCTCGCCGGTGCGCACCCGAACGATGGTGTCCACCGGACTGACCCAGACCTTGCCGTCGCCGATCTTGCCGGTGCGGGCGGCGGCGACGATCACGTCGACCACCTTCTCCACGACGAAGTCGTCGGCGACGACCTCGACGCGGACCTTCGGCACGAAATCGACGGCGTATTCAGCCCCGCGGTAGACCTCGGTGTGACCCTTCTGCCGGCCGTACCCCTGGACCTCGCTGACCGTCATACCGTGGACCCCGAGTTCTTCCAGGCCGGTTTTGACATCCTCCAGAGTGAACGGCTTGATGATCGCGGTGATCAGCTTCATTTTCCCTATACCTCCACGCCTTGACGGGTAAAGACCGAGCTGCCACCGCCGCCTCCGCCGGTCGCGGCGAGGTCGTAGGCGGTTTCCGCGTGCTCCGACTCGTCGATACCAGAGGCCTCGGCTTCCCGATCAAGCCGCAGTCCGACGGTGTATTTCACGATCAAGGCCAAGATAGCCGTAACGACTGCCGAGTACCCCAGGACCGCGAACGCCCCGGCGGCTTGCCGCCAGAGTTGGTCGGTGCCGCCGCCGTAGAACAGGCCGTTGACCGCAGCCGGGGCCTCCTCGGTGGCGACCAACCCGACCATCAGCGTGCCGACCAGGCCGCCGACCAGGTGCACCCCGACCACATCCAGGGAGTCGTCGAAGCCGAACCGGAACTTCAGCCCGACTGCCAGCGCGCACGCGATGCCCGCCACCGCGCCGACCGCCAGCGCCCCCAGCACGTTGACCGACGAGCAGGCCGGGGTGATGGCCACCAGACCGGCCACGATGCCCGAGGCCGCGCCCAGCGAAGTGGCGTGGCCGTCCCGGATCCGCTCGGTGAGCAGCCAGCCCAGCATCGCCGCAGCTGTCGCGACCGTCGTGGTGACGAACGTCGTCCCGGCGATACCGCCGGCGCCGATCGCCGAGCCCGCGTTGAAGCCGTACCAGCCGAACCACAGCAGGCCGGCTCCGAGCATCACGAAGGGCAGGTTGTGCGGGCGCATCGGCGTTCCCGGCCAGCCGAGGCGTTTGCCCAGGACGAGCGCGAGCACCAGTGCGGCGATGCCGGCGTTGATGTGCACCGCGGTCCCCCCCGCGAAGTCAATCGCCTTGAGCTGGTTGGCGATCCAACCGCCCTTCTCGGCGGTGACCCCGTCAAAGGCGAACACCCAGTGCGCCACCGGGAAGTAGACGAAGGTGGCCCACAGCCCGGCGAACAGCAGCCAGCCGCCGAACTTGAGCCGGTCGGCGACCGCACCGGAGATCAGGGCGACGGTGATGATCGCGAACATCAGCTGGAACGCCACGAACACCGTCTGCGGGATGGTGCCGGCC
>VERS01000304.1 GCA_018882545.1 Mycobacterium sp. | reverse complement strand
GCCCTGCACCGCACCCCCTTTCTCGGCGACCTGCTGAGCCCGCTGATCGGCGCCGCGGAGGTGGTCACCTTCGACGTCAAGCCCTACGAACTGGCCACCGACCCGCTCAACACGGCCAAGCAGCGGCCGACGGCCTTCACCACCAAGGTGGCCTCGTTCGACGGCCTGATGGTCAGCACCAACTACTTCCCGGCCACCAATGTCGCACGGGGGCTGGCCGATTCGGCACCGACGGTGCTCAATGGACCGGGCCTGGGCGCCCCCGGCAACACCGACGTGAACAACCCCTACGGACAGATCAGCCTGTTCCCCTTCCTGGATCCGCCAACACCCAACATCGACCAATTCGGCAGCCTCACACCGGGTTTGCCGGTGCTGCGCGACGACAAGTGGGAACCCACCGACGGAGCGCCGAGCTACAACGGCGGCGGCGGCTACAACGTCATCACCTGGGATCCGCGCGGGGAGTGGGACACCCGGGACCGCTCGTTGCCCGGCCTGCAAATCGACAACCCGTTCTTCGAGGGCCGCGACGCCTCGGCGCTGATCAGTTGGGCCTACAGCGCGGACAATCCGGCACGGTCCCAGGTGAAGATGGAATCCGCCGGAGATCCGCTGATCGGAATGGTCGGCGGTTCCTACGGCGGCGGCATCCAGTGGGTCACCGCCGGGACCGATCCGCGGGTGGACGTGATCTCCCCGCAGATCTCCTGGAACTCCCTGATCAGCGCGCTCTACCCGAACACCAACCAGTTCAAGACCGGCTGGGGCTCGATCCTGCTGCTGGCCCTGGCCGCGACCGGTGCCCAGATCAACCCGGTGATCTACTCCGGCATCGCCACCGGGGTGACACTGGGCCGGATCAGTGAGACCGCGCAGGCGGTGCTGTCCAGCGCCGGGCCGACCGCCCTGCTGAACAACATCACCATCCCCACGCTGATCTACCAGGGTATGGAGGATGCGCTGTTCCAACTGCAGGAGTCGGTGAACAACGCCGAGGCGATCATCGACAACCCCGGTGTCACAACCAAACTGGTGTGGTTCTGCGGTGGCCATGGGACCTGCAACACCCCGCTGAACGCCCAGCAGGACGACCGCGGGCTGATCGACAACCTCAAGTGGCTCGATCAGTACCTGGCCGGCAGCGGCACTCCGGCCGACACCATCCCGACGTTCCAGTGGTACGACCAGCGCGGGTTTTACTACGCCGCGGACAAGTTGCCGTTCCAGCCCGGCTTCAACAAACCCGCTCCCTTCTCCACCGCCTCCGACGGTGGACTGCTGGGCCTGTGGCCGATACTGGGCGGGTCCGGCCCAGGTGCGGTGCCCAACGTCTCCCCGGTGTTGACCTTCCCCAACGCCAGCCCGGCGCGCAACGCGCTGAACACCACGGTCAGCCCGCCGGCCGGCTCGCAGGTGGTCGGTGCGCCCCAGCTCAGCTTCACCTACCGGGGCCTGGGCACCGCTCGGACGGTGTACGCCCAGTTGATCGACAACAGCACCGGCAAGGTGCTGCAGAACCTGGTCACCCCGATCCCGGTCGTGCTCGACGGCCGGGAGCGCACGGTCGACATCCCGCTGGCCAACATCGCCTACACCACCAACGGCACGCTGACCCTGCAGATCACCAGTTCGGCGACCAACTTCGAGAACTTCACCACCCTGGGTTTGGTGAACATCTCCGACGTCACGCTGGACCTTCCGATAAAGGCCTGAGCGCCGCGTGAGCCTGACCGGCCACACCGAGTGGAAAGAGATACTCATCGTCGAGGATGAGGCCGGACACTCGTTCACCTTCTCCTGCGGCTGGGGGGTGGAGCCGCCGGTGGCCTACGTCCCGGCCGTGGCGGACTGGCTGCGCTGCGTGCCGCCGTGGCTGGGCGACCGACGCGACGAGGTGATCGCGCTGATGCAACAGATGGGACATATCGTGGCCGACAGCCCCTACCCGGACTACCTCAGACACTGAGGCCGCGCGGGCGCGCACGGATGGTCCGCATCAACGCCGCCCCCTCGGGGCCGTAGACGCCGCGGTCATCACCCCGCATGACCCAGTTGTGCTGCTGGTCGGCGCGGGCGGCGATTTCCGCGCAGCGGCGGGCCCGGACCGCCCGGCGCCGGCGGTTCTCCTCGACGATCGCCCGGACGAGATAGAACAGGGCAACCGCGACGGCGACGGCGACGATCCACCAGATGAACGTGACCACCAGGTAGATCACCAACGCGACCGCAAACAGGACGCCCGAGCCACCCTCGGACGATGTACTGCGTTTCCTGCCCATACCCGGCATCCCCCTGTCTGGTCATGAGTCGAGTTCCTCGCACCTGCGACGATAGGGGCGGGGTATGACAGAAACCGTTCTGTCAGAGCGAGGGGGTAGAAACACCGGGCAGCGGAAAGGAGCGTCGATGATGGACCGCGGTGGGCACCGGCGCCGCCGGGCACGCACCAACTGGCCGATCTGCCCACAGACCGGCAAGCGGCGGCTGGGAGAACGCAAGGACGCCAAGGAGGCCTTGGAGGCGGCCCGGCATCAGCGAGCCGGCGCCGCGCTTACCGGCGGTCAGTGCGGATGGACGGTGCGCCGGGAGTACCAGTGCGAGCACTGCCGTGGCTGGCATCTGACCTCCCGGCCGACCTGGCCGGCACCGGCAGGGCTATGACGGCGGCCGACCGCCGATCAAGGTGGCCAGCTCGGCCCGGTTGGCGACGCCGAGCTTCGCGCAGGCCCGGTAGATGTGGCCCTCGACGGTTCGCACCGACATGGTCAGCGTCTCGGCAATCTGCTTGTTGGACAGGCCCTCTCGGACCAGCGCGGCGATCTCCCGTTCCCGGCTGGTCAGCGGCAGCGGGACGGCCGCCTGCCGGGTCGCCGGGGTCACCGCACCGCATTCGGCGATGAGGCCGGCGGCCCGGGTGCTGGCAGTCAGCCGCGCGCCGCGCAGGTTCTCGCTGTGAAAGCTCAGCGCCGCCTGGGCCGCGGCGTCGGCTGCCGCGATTCGATCCCCCAACGCCTCCAGATCCCCGGACACCGTCAGCAGCGCCCTGCCGTCCCGGGCCGCCAGCGCCGCCGCCCACCGCGCCACCACCGCGGCCCGCGGGCCCTCGACGATGCCGGCCAGTTCATCGAGCCGGGCCACCTGCGGGTCGGCGCCGAACTGCAGGGCGGTCTGCAGACACAGCACCTCCCGGGCGTGCTGGCCATGGTCGCGGGCGAAGTCGGCGCCGGCCTGGGCCAGTTCGAGCGCGGCACTGCTGCGCCCGCGAGCGGCGGCCACCCAGGCCTGCGCCAGCAGCCGGTTGGGCTCGATGAAGCTGTATGCCGGGTGGCGCCCGACCTGCATCGTCGCCATCGCCTCCAGCGCGGCCTCGCTCCGGCCGGCCCGCGCCAGAGCCTCGGTGTAGGCCACCGCCAACCAGTAGCCGACCCCGAGATAGGGCAACCCGGCCTGCTCGGGGCGCAGCTCCCCGCGGGCCAGCGCCGCCTCGAGCAGGCTGCAGGCGGTCGCCAGGTCGCCGTACCCGAGCGCAGCCACCCCGTCGATCGCGGTCGCGATGATCTGCGGCACCCTGGGCAGGCCGGCCCACTGCTGCCCGAGGCGCTCGGCGATGGTCAGCGCCTCCCCCACACACCCGTTGGTGACCAGCGCGTCGGCGTGGATGAGAGCCAGGGCCACCGCCTGATAGGCGGCCACCGGCGAATTGGCGGCCAGCACGGTGGCGTCCTCGGGGGCCTGGGTGGCCGGTTGCGGCCGGCCCAGGTCGCCCAGGGCGATGGTGACACCGAAGTTGAGGTTGATCTTCGAACGGCCGGCCAGCTTGTCGCGGTCGATCCCGTCGGCCAGCGCGACGACCTCCGCCGGCCGGGCCGCCATGGCCAACTGCAGACCGCGGAAGGCCAGTAGCTCCTGCACCGCCGACTGCGGTGCGGTGGTCAGCGCCTCGTCGATCACTGCCCAGGACTGTTCGATATTACCCTGCGCCAGAAGCAGATTCAGACCTCGCAGCACAGTGGCGGCGGCCCAGAACGAATCCGGGGTGTCCTCGGTGGGTAGGGCGTTGAGCACCTTCTCGGCCTCCAGCGCCCGGCCGAGCAGCGCCAGGGCCCGGGCATGCAGGATGTAGGCCTCCGTACCC
>VERS01000303.1 GCA_018882545.1 Mycobacterium sp. | reverse complement strand
GAGGACCAGCTGGCCCTGGCCTGAATCGGTCGGCCGGGTTGCACCGCGGCCGGCTGTACCGGCCGGCGGGCTTTCTGGACTTCGGCTTCCTATACTTCGGCGATGCAGTGCGATTACGTGGTCGTGGGGACCGGTTCGGCCGGATCGGTGGTGGCCAGTCGGCTCAGCGCTGATCCGTCCAGGCAAGTCGTCGTGCTGGAGGCCGGCCCGATGGACGACGACAAGTTCGTCCACATCCCCGCCGCTTTCTCCAAACTCTTCCGCGGCCCGCGGGACTGGGATTACCTCACCGAGCCGCAAAAGGAGGTCGGGGGCCGCGAAATCTATTGGCCGCGAGGCAAAGTCCTCGGCGGGTCATCCTCGCTCAACGCCATGATGTGGGTCCCCGGCTTCCCCGCAGACTATGACGAGTGGGGCCAGGTCGCCGGGCCGCAGTGGGACTACGCCCACCTTCGGCCCTACTTCGACCGCGCCGAGAACGGCGCACTCGTCATCTCCGAACAACGCAGCCCGCGGGCATCGACCTCGGCATGGCTGCGGGCCGCCGAACAGGCCGGCTATCGCATCACCACCCCGGAGAATCCCATGCTCGACGGGTTCTGCCAGACCGCGGTGACCCAGCGCCGCGGGGCCCGGTGGAGTTGCGCCGACGCCTACCTCAAGCCGGCGCTCTACCGACGTAACCTCCGCCTGCTGACCAATGCCACGGTGCGCCGGGTGCTGATCGGTGGCGGCCGGGCGGTCGGGGTGGAGTTCGACGACGCCGACGGCCGCCGCCAGACCGTCTGGGCCGGCCGGGAGGTGGTGCTGTGCGCCGGTGCGGTCAACACTCCTCAGCTGCTGATGCTGTCGGGCATCGGTGATGAGAAGGAGTTGGCCGAGTTCGGCATCGGGGTGGTCAAGCACGCGCCGGAGGTCGGCAAGAACATGCTCGACCACCTGATCACCCCGCTGGGTTTCGAGGTCCGCACCGACAGCCTGCTCGACGCCGAGAAACCGGCCGAGTTGGCCAACTACCTGCTGCGCCGCCGCGGCATGCTGACCTCCAACGTCGGCGAGGCCTACGGGTTCGTGCGCAGCCGGCCCGAGCTGGACCTGCCGGACCTGGAACTCATCTGGGCTCCCGCCCCGTTCTACGACGAAGGCCTCGGCGAGGTGCACGGCCACGGTATCGCCACCGGCCCGGTGCTGCTCAAACCGCGCAGCACCGGCACGGTCACCCTGCGCTCGGCGGACCCGGCCGCCAAGCCGATCATCGACCCCCGCTATCTGTCCGATCCCGACGGCGCCGACCGCGCCGCGCTGATGGCCGGGCTGCGGGTGGCCGCGACGATCGCCCGATCCCCCGCACTGCAGGATGTGGTGGGCCGGATCCTGCGGCCGCTGCACGCGACGACTCTGGACGACGAAACCCTCGAACGGGCGCTGGAGAGTTGCTCGCACACCCTCTACCACCCGGTGGGAACCTGCCGGATGGGCCGCGACGAGGCCAGTGTGGTCGACCCCGAGCTGAGGGTGCGCGGGGTGGACGGTCTGCGGATCGCCGACGCCTCGGTGATGCCCGGCATCGTCCGCGGACACACCCACGCCCCGACGGTGATCATCGGCGAGAAAGCCGCGGATCTGATCGCCGCCGGGAGCGGTTGACCCTCCGGCGCAGCCGGCAACCGAACCCAGTGGTCATCGAGGTCGAGGAACAGAAAAAACCCGGCCGTGTTCTGCGCGGCCTGCCCGGTGCCGTCGTCTCCGGGGTCGCCTTCGCGGCGGGGCTGCTGGCCATCGGGCAGTTCCGGCCGCTTTCCCAGGGCAGCCAGTTCTACCTGGATCGTGTTCCCAACTACACCCAGGTGATCGCCCGCAAGGACAGCGGTATCTCCTCGATCCAGGACATGCGCGGCAAACGGGTCTCCACCGGGTCGCCCGGATCGGGCACCGAGGTCATCGCCAACCGGTTGCGCGGGGCGGCCCGCGCGCTGGATGACCTCGGCGCACCGAAGTAGCCCGACGCAACGATAAGAAAACGGGTAGATCTCGAACCTTGACCGGACCGTGTTACAAACGTGACTCTGATACACCAGTGTTACCAAAGTGAAGTCCAAACGCTCCCCCCTCGCCATCCGTCTGTCGGCCGCAGCGCTGATGGCCGCGGTCGTCGCAGCCGTCGGGCCTGCCATCGCTCACGCCGAACCGTCCGCCGAGGACCCGATCACCGACACACTGACCCAATTGGGCCTCGGTGACCGCGGCGCTCTGAGTTCGGCCATCGCCGAGGCCGGCCAATCGCTGTGCCCGAAGCTGGTCAAACCGGGCGCGTCACTGGCCACCACTGTTTCGGAACTGCAGGGCAACACCGGCCTGACACCAGAGCTCACCGGCATGGTGACGGGCCTGGCGATACAACTGCAGTGCCCTGCACTGATGACGGCGATCGCCAACGGCGATCTGCCCGAAATGCTCCGCGCAAACGCCGAAAAGGATCGTCCGGCGATGCCGTTCCCGCTACTGGGCGCAGCACGCTAGACACACACCGGCGTCACGGCGTTTGCAGCAGCGCGGGCACGGCTTTCGGTAGCTTGTGCGCCGGACTCACCAGGTCACGGGCAGCGGACCCAGGCCGGATCCCAGCGAGTCGATGTCGACTCTCAATTCGGCGGCGTCGACCGCCAGCCGCATAGTTGGGAAGCGCGGGATCAGCTGGGCCAGAACCGTTTTCAACTCGAGCCGAGCCAGCGGCGCGCCCAGGCAATATCGTCGACCGTAGCCGAACGACAGTGGTGTGGACCCCCTGCGGGCGAAGTCGACGGCGTCGGGATGATTGAAGAACGCTGGGTCGTGATTGGCCGACCCGGGGTCCAGGATCACCAGATCCCCGTCGGCGATGGTGACGCCGGCGATCGCGATCTCCGCCCGGGCGTAGCGCGGAATGCCGGGGTTGGCGTTCATCGTCACCCGCATCAACTCCTCGGTCGCCCGCGGAATCTGCGACGGATCTTCCAGCAGCGCCTGCCACAAGGCCGGCTCGCTGAGCAACTGCGCGACCTGGTGCCAGATCTGGACCACCGACGTCTCGAAGCCGGCGAACAGCAGAACCATTGCCAGCACGGCGATTTCGACGTCTTCGAGGCCTTCTTCGTCGCACAGCGACGAGATCACATCCTCGCCGGGCCGGCGGCGCTTGTCGGCCACCAGGCCGGCGCAGTAGTCGATCAGCGCCGCCATCCCCTGCACCGACTCGGCCGGATCGGCCTCGAAGGCGCAGGCGTGCACCCAGACCTGAAACGTGTCCCGGTCCCCGTACGGCACGCCCAGCAGTTCGCAGATCATCTGGACCGGCAGCGGCAGCGCGAGTTTCGCGTGCAGGTCGGCCGGCGGGCCGTCCCGTTCCAGCTCGTCCAGCAGGTTTGTGGTCAGTGCCTCCACCTTCGGCTTGAGCGCCTGCAGGCTGCGGACGGAGAAGTGCGGATTGAGCAGCGAGCGCATCCGCTCGTGCCCGGTGAACTCCGCGTCGTACTCGCCGATCGGGCCGCCGAACAGCGCCGAGGCCCGGCTGCGCGACGCGGTCGCCGGGAAGCGGTGCGACCGGCCGAGCCGGTCGTCGTCGAGCAGTTCGCGGACCTCGGCGTAGCCGGTGACCAGCCAGGCCTCGTCACCGACCGGGGTGCGCACCCGATGGATGGGTCCGGCGGCGCGCACCGCGCGCAGTTCGGCGCCCGCCCGCAGCGGATGCGGCTGCGGGAAGGGCAGTCGAACGGTCAGGACCGGTGCCGGCCGGCGGCCGGGGCGGCAGAACGGTGGCCGCGGTCGCGGGCGGCGGCGCCGCCGTGGGGGGTGGCGTCCTCACTGGAGGAGACCGCCCGGCCCGCCGGACCGGCGGTGTCGGGCGCGGTGTCAGCGGCGAGGGCCTCGACGGCGTCCGGTGCGGCGTCGGCCGCATCCGGGACGTCGAGCGCCTCGGGGGCCGCCGTCGCCGCGGTGGGCGCTTCCCCGATGACAGCGGCGGCCGGCGGCGCCGGGGCCTCGGTTGGTTTCGCCTCCAGAGCCCCCCGGAGCGTCCACTGCGCGGCCTGCACCGCGGTGCGCACGCTCGGCACGAAGTTGGTGGGAATGTCGGTGGCCGGGTTGAGGATCGGCCCGGTCTGCAC
>VERS01000302.1 GCA_018882545.1 Mycobacterium sp. | reverse complement strand
GTGCGGCCCTGCTCGATACTGCTGCGGCCGCCGGAATTGGCGTGCCAGCCGTCCGGCAGGGCCGGCATCCGGATCGGGAAGGACAGCGCCGCGGCGTCGGCATTCAGCGCAAGCGGGACGTCGTAGCTGGGCAGAGTGCCCTCGGCCGGACCCTTGGGCTGGAAGGAGCACTGGCCCACTATGGCGGCCAGCACCACGCAGGCGATCAGCAGCGGGACCAGCGACCAGAACATGTCCCGGCCGTCCTGCAGTAGCCGTGGCTTCGGCGGCTTTGGCTGGGTCACGCCACCGAGTATCCCAGGTATCCCAGGTCTGGACGACCGACCTGGTTCTGGGACAATCTCCCCCATGGCTCCCCACAGCTCAGATGCGCGCCGCCGCGAGGCCCCCGACCGCAACCTCGCCCTGGAACTTGTCCGGGTCACCGAGGCCGGGGCCATGGCCGCCGGCCGCTGGGTGGGTCGCGGCGACAAGGAGGGCGGCGACGGCGCGGCCGTCGACGCGATGCGCGAGTTGGTCAACTCGGTGTCGATGCGGGGCGTGGTGGTGATCGGCGAGGGCGAGAAGGACAACGCCCCGATGCTCTACAACGGCGAAGAGGTCGGCAACGGGGACGGCCCGGACTGCGACTTCGCCGTCGACCCCATCGACGGGACGACGTTGATGGCCAAGGGGATGCCCAACGCCATCTCGGTACTCGCGGTCGCCGAGCGCGGCGCGATGTTCGACCCGTCGGCGGTGTTCTACATGAACAAGATCGCGGCCGGCCCCGACGTGGCCGACTTCATCGACATCACCTCGCCGATCGCGGCCAACATCCAGCGCATCGCCAAGGTTCGCAAAGCGTCGGTCTCCGATATCACTGTCTGCATCCTGGACCGGCCCCGGCACGAGAAGTTGATGGCTGAGGTCCGCGGCGCCGGCGCGCGGATCCGGCTGATCTCCGACGGCGACGTGGCCGGTGCGATCTCAGCCTGCCGACCGGAATCGGGAACCGACCTGCTGGTGGGTATCGGCGGCACCCCGGAGGGCATCATCACCGCAGCGGCCATCCGCTGCATGGGCGGGGAGATCCAGGCCCAGTTGGCGCCCAAGGACGACGAGGAACGCCAGCGCGCCATCGACCGCGGCCACGACCTGGACCGGGTGCTGAACACCACCGATCTGGTGTCCGGCGAGAACGTCTTCTTCTGCGCCACCGGCGTCACCGATGGCGACCTGCTCAAGGGAGTGCGCTTCTTCGGCGGCGGCTGCACCACGCAGTCCATCGTGATGCGTTCGAAGTCCGGCACGGTGCGGATGATCGACGCCTATCATCGGCTTTCCAAACTCAACGAGTACTCCGCGGTGGATTTCACCGGGGACGCCGACGCGGCCCATCCACTTCCGTAGAGCCGGTACCGAACAAGCACCGGGCGCAGGCCCGGCCGAACAGAGGGAGACACATGTCCAACGACGGCCAGTACCGGATCGAACACGACACCATGGGCGAGGTCAAGGTACCCATCGACGCTCTGTGGCGGGCGCAGACCCAGCGTGCGGTGGAGAACTTCCCGATCTCGGGCCGCGGGTTGGACCGCAACCAGATCCGGGCTATGGCGCTGCTCAAGGCGGCCTGCGCCCAGGTGAACAAGGATCTCGGCCTGCTCGACGCCGAGAAGGCCGACGCGATCATCACTGCGGCCGGGGAGATCGCCGACGGCAAGCATGACGATCAGTTCCCCATCGACGTCTTCCAGACCGGTTCGGGCACCAGTTCCAACATGAACGCCAACGAGGTGATCGCGTCGATCTGCGAACGCAACGGGGTGACGGTGCACCCCAACGACGATGTGAACATGTCGCAGTCCTCCAATGACACCTTCCCCACCTCGACCCACATCGCCGCGACCGAAGCCGCTGTGCGCCATCTCATTCCGGCGTTGGAGGTGCTGCACGAGTCGCTAGCCGAGAAGGCCAAGTCCTGGAACACGACCGTGAAGTCCGGTCGCACCCACCTGATGGACGCCGTCCCGGTCACCCTCGGCCAGGAGTTCAGCGGCTACGCCCGCCAGATCGAGGCCGGCATCGAGAGAGTGCGGGCCTGCCTGCCCCGGCTGGGCGAGTTGGCGATCGGCGGGACCGCCGTCGGCACCGGACTGAACGCGCCCGAGGGCTTCGGAGCCAGGGTGGTCGAGGTGCTCGTGGCGCAGACCGAGCTGGCCGAATTGAGCACCGCGAAGAACTCTTTCGAGGCCCAGGCCGCCCGCGACGGCCTGGTCGAGGCGTCCGGGGCGCTGAAGACCATCGCGGTGTCGCTGACCAAGATCGCCAACGACATCCGCTGGATGGGATCCGGCCCGCTGACCGGTCTAGGCGAGCTGCACCTGCCCGATCTGCAGCCGGGCTCTTCGATCATGCCCGGCAAGGTCAACCCGGTGATCCCCGAGGCGGTCACCCAGGTGGCCGCCCAGGTGATCGGCAATGACGCCGCCATCACCGTCGGCGGGCTGTCCGGGGCCTTCGAACTCAACGTCTACATCCCGATGATGGCCCGCAACCTACTCGAGTCGTTCACCCTGCTGGCCAATGTCTCGCGGCTGTTCGCGCACCGCTGCATCGACGGCCTGGTGGCCGATACGGACCGGCTGCGTCGCCTGGCGGAGTCCTCCCCGTCGATCGTCACGCCGCTGAACTCCGCGATCGGCTACGAGGAGGCCGCCGCGGTGGCCAAGGAAGCGCTCAAGGAGCACAAGACGATCCGGCAGACCGTGATCGACCGAGGGCTGCTCGGCGAGAAGCTGTCCGAGGCCGAACTGGACAAGCGCCTGGACGTGCTGGCGATGGCGAAGGTCAAGCCGGGCGAGTAGCCGGGCTCTTTCCACCGATCCAACGGATGCCCGGTGCGGCCGTCAGGCTGTGCAGCACCAGGCTGAGTGTCACCACGACGACGACGGCGATCGCGATGACGTCGGCGTGCTGCAGGGTGCCGCGGTTGATGACCAGCAGACCCAGCACGACGGTCCCGATGCCGCGCGGGCCGAACCAGCCGATGAACAGCTTGCTCGACATCGGCAGTCCGGTGCCGAGCAGTGAGACCAGAACGGCGACGATCCGCACAGCGAACACCGCGACGACGGCGAACACCACCATGCGCCAGTCGGCGTTGCGCCAGCCGTCGATCACCGCGAACGCCCCGAACATGGCGAACACCATGAGCTCCAGAAGTTGCGCCGCGGCGTCGGACACCTGGGTGGAGAGCACGTCGTCGCTGCGACGCCTGGTGACGAAGGAGAACGCCAGGCCGCCGGTGAACGCGGCCACGAAACCGCTCGCCTCAATGTGCTCGCCGACCACGAAACAGATGAAGGCCAGCGCGAGGGTGGCGAGCTGAGCCCAGGTGTCGCTCATCCACTCCCGCCGGCGCGACCACGCCACGACCATGCCGCCGAGCAGTCCGACGATGCCGCCGACGAGTAGTGAGAGCACCTCGGTGGAGAAGATGAACCGAAGCCAGTGCGCATCGGCCCGGCCGCCCTGTTCGGAGGCGAGGCCGAGCGCGGCCAGCAGGATCGCCAGCGCGAAGCCGTCGTAGAACCCGCTCTCCACCGACAGTGCGTGGCGAACCCGATCGGGGATGCGGTGATCGTCCAGCAGTGCGTCGATGAGTGCCACCTCGGTGGGCGCGACGATCGCCGCCAGGCACACCGCCTCCCACCACGGCAGCACCGGCAGCAGCGCCGCGGCGGTGAGCGCGCCCAGCACGACGGTCAGCGGTATGCCGATCACCAGCAGCCGCAGTGACACTGGGCCGTGTTCGAGGATGCGGTCGAAACGCATCTTGGCGGCCTGGTTGAACAGGATCAGCGTCAGCGCCAACTGCGCGAGCACGGTGTAGCCATCGGTGGCCGGTCCGGCGTCGAGCAGATGTAATCCGAAGGGGCCGAACGCCGTTCCGACCGCGAGGAAGATGAGCGCGGGCGCGATGAAGCTGCGGCTGACGCGTTCGGAGACGACGGCGTAGGCCAGCACGAGCAGGGCGAGGACGAGCGCCGTCGTCTGATTGGGCACCGGATGCTCCGGCTAGGCGCCGTTGTTCGGGCCGCCGCTGTTGGCGCCCAGGATGTCGGTGATCGGGAAGTTCGGCATCGGCGCCGGCGACGGCGTCGGCGGTAGCG
>VERS01000301.1 GCA_018882545.1 Mycobacterium sp. | reverse complement strand
ACCTGGACAGCACCAAACTTTCAACCACAGGGGAGTACGGTAGTTTTTAACGCAGGCGCACAAACCATAGGATCTTCCATATTCAACAACCTGACGATTACCGGGAACGGACTTAAGACGATGACCTCGCCGGTTGTTAGTAACCTCCTTTCTATTGATTCTTCCGCGGCCACCATCAATGTTGTTCCAACCTATGGTCCGGGGGCAACTTTGCGGTATAACTGTCGCACGGCCCGCACCGTGGGGGTTGAGTGGCCGGCAACCTTTTCCGGTTCGGGTGGAGTTCGGATCATGAATACCGGAACGATTACATTAAATGCAGCCAAAACTTCATTGACGAAATTGACAATAAACACCGGTTCTGCGCTGTCTTTACCCAATACCTTTAATATCACTACTACTTTCCTAAATTACGACGGTCAGGAACGGGCAGCCGGAACCTATGGGGGAACATCTTCGGCCGCAACTACAAAAACCAGTACCTTTTTCCCGGGTACCGGCACGGGTATCGTTACGGCCAGTGCGGTGGCGATAAGCCCGATCGCCGTCACGGCGCCACGCGGTGTGGCGGAGCGGACGGCCTCGCTGGTCCGGCCGGGCAGCCCGGCCGTTCCGGTCGGGCGGCGCCTCCACCACATGAGGGCCGCGGAGAGGATGCTGGTCAACAGGCCAACGCAGACCGCGGTGGCCAGGATGCGGGTCAGCACGCCGTACTGCGTCCCCATGTGCATGTTGACCGCCCAGCCGGTTGCCCGTGACAACGCGCCGTCCTGGGCAGCGCTCGCGTCGGCAATGGTCTGTCCGGTGAACTGGTCCAGATACAGGGTTCGCTGCTCGGTGAGCCGCTGCGGCCAATGGTTGACCACGGTGTAACTGCCGTAGGTCTGACCGTCGTTGGACGGCGGCATGATCGAATAGCCCGGGATCATACCCTCCGACTGTGCGATTTGGTCAATATCGTTGAAGCTCAGCGGCTTTGAGACCGGAATCGACGGTGCCGAGGCGTACAACGGATCGTCCTTGTCCGCCCAGGCGATCGGCCGGCCGAGCCGGTCGAAGTCGCCGAGCCTCGCGGGAGTTGACGGAGCCTCGACGGCAGCCGCCGGGGTGAGGGTGGAGCTCACCGCGCGCCAGTTCTCCCCCCAGTACCGCGACCAGGTCAGTCCGGAGACGATGTAGAAGATCAGCGCCACCGACAACAGGATTCCGGTGCTGGCATGCAGATCGCGCCACCGGATCCGGCCGCCCTTGCGCCACCGGACGATTAGCCGCGGTTTCCCGCGCTCCACCGCCCGCGGCCACCATAGGTAGATCCCGCTGGCGGCCAGCACGAGGACCCACACCGCCGCCATCTCGATGATCAAGCCGCCGATCCCGACTGTGATCGAGGCATCGGGGAACGACGACGGCGCGATCAGGTGGCCCACCGAGGGCAGCTTGACGGTCGGCCCATCGTTGCCGAACAGTCGGTGCAACTGATTGGCCCAGCCGACCAGCCCGTCCAGTTCGTCACGCTGGCCCAGGTAGTCGCCGCTGTACGGATCGACGAAAACCTGTGTGACGTTGCGCTCGCCGGTTTCCGGTACGGACGCCGGCAGGAAGTCGACCCGAGTGGACCTGTCCGGCCCGGCCGGCGGTGTGACCGCGTCGAGAACCATCGCGGGGTCGACGTGGTCCCGCGCGGTGGCGATCTGGGTGTCCAGCGGGACGGTCTCCGCAGCCGGGCTGACGACCTGCAGGTTGCGGTGCAGCCGGAGGTCCAGTGGTTGGGTGTACAGAATGATCAGGCCGGTGCAGGCCAGCAGGACGAGCGTCGGCGCGGCAAACAGTCCGACCCAGAAGTGCAGACGCCAGATCCGCCTGAGCACCGCCGCCCGGCCGCGCCGTTCATCGCGTCCACGTTCGTCGGATTCGACCGAGATGACCAACGCAGCTCCTCCACCGACTCGCGCCCGGCACCAGAGCGCTACCCTGTCCGATTACCTGGTCGGTCGGAGGGGCACATCGGTTCCCGAAAGCGGTGAAGCTCGAATACGATCGCGTGTGCGTCTTGGACACGTGTGCGTCTTGGACAGTGGTGCGCCGTCAGGGTTTCGAACCCCGGACCCGCTGATTAAGAGTCAGCTGCTCTACCAACTGAGCTAACGGCGCGCTACAGCGACAATAACAGCCCCGTCGTGGCCCGATGAAATCGGCTGCTGATAGGCCTGACCTGGCAAGTCGCGCGGAATCCCGCAGTCACCTTAGAATTCTCCTAGACGACGTTCGTCCGGCGTGGGCCCTGCGACCACGCTCTGTGAAGGCGAGTTTGGAGCTCCGATGCGCAACCTCGGACCGGCTTTCCGGTCCCGGCTGGTGGCCCTGCTGCTGATTCCGGTCCTGCTGCTGGGCACCAGTGCCTGCGGGCAGCGGGACGCCGAACCCAGGGTGCTGGCCGGCAAAGGGACCCCCTACAGCGATCTGCTGGTTCCCAAACTGACGGCGTCGGTGCAGAACGAAGCCGTCGGCGTGCCGGTGGACCAGCCGGTCACCCTCAACGTGCAGGGCGGTGTGCTCGGCGCCGTGTCGATGGTCGACGACGCGGGCGCGGAGTTGGCCGGCAAGGTCGCTCCGGACGGCCTGAGCTGGATCACCACCGACCGGCTGGACTACAACAAGCAGTACACGATCACCGCGCAGACGCTGGGCCTCGGTGGTGTGGTGACCGACTCGCTGACCTTCAAGTCCCACTCGCCGGCGAACCTCACCATGCCCTACCTGTCTCCGGGCGACGGCGCCTACGTCGGCGTCGGCCAAGCCATCGCGGTGCGGTTCGACGAGAACATCCCCGACCGGGCGGTGGCACAGCAGGCCATCACCGTCACCACCAACCCCCCGGTGGATGGGGCGTTCTACTGGCTGAGCAACCGCGAGGTCCGCTGGCGGCCGCAGAGTTTCTGGCAGCCCGGCACGACGGTGTCCGTCAACGTCAAGACGTTCGGGGTCGACCTCGGCGACGGGCTGTTCGGTCAGGACGATTTGAGTTCGACGTTCACCATCGGCGACGAGGTGATCGCCACCGCCGACGACGCCACCAAGCAACTCACCATCCGCCGCAACGGCGAAGTCATCAAGACCATGCCGATCTCGATGGGTAAGAACAGCACTCCGACGCCCAACGGCACCTACACCATCGGGGACCGTTACCAGCGGCTCATCATGGACTCCTCCACCTACGGTGTTCCGTCCAACTCGCCCAACGGATATCGCCTCGAAGTGGACTGGGCCACCCAGATGTCCTACAGCGGCGTCTATGTCCACTCGGCCCCCTGGTCGGTGGGCTCTCAGGGCAGCGAGAACGTCAGCCACGGATGTCTGAACGTCAGCCCGGAGAACGCGCAGTGGTTCTACAACAACACCAAGCGCGGGGACGTGGTGGAGGTGCGGGGCACGGTCGGCTCGGTACTCTCCGGCGTCGAGGGCCTCGGCGACTGGAATATCCCGTGGAGCCAGTGGAAGGCCGGCAACGCCAACGACTGACACCGAGCAGTCCACGAGCAGCCCATGACCGCGCGGACCAAGAACGGCCACCCGCCGAAGGTTTGCCAACGCTGCGGGCGGCCCTTCGAGTGGCGCAAGAAATGGGCGCGCGACTGGGAGCAGGTCAAGTATTGCTCCGAGCGGTGCCGACGGGCGCCTTAGTCTCGGTTTCGCTGCCATCTGCAGAGTGACGGTGGACAATTCGCCTGTGAGCATTCTGTTCTCCGGCGGAACGATCTGGACCGGACGCGGTGACGTCGACGCGCTGCTGGTTGCCGGTGGAGTCGTGCGCGCCGTCGGCGAGCAAGCCCGCCGCAGCGCCCCGGACGATGCGGCGGTGGTCGATCTCGCCGGCGGATTCCTGATGCCGTCCTTCGGCGACGGCCACGCACATCCGCTCTACGGGGGCCTGGAGGCCGCCGGACCGGCAATCCGGCCGTGCCGTTCGGTGGACGAAATACTCGCCGCGGTCAAGAGTTACGCCGACCAACATCCCGAACAAGAGTGGATCCTCGGCGCCTCCTACGACGGCAGTCTCGCACCCGAGGGACTCTTCGACGCACGGTGGCTGGACTCGGTCGTGCCCGACCGGCCGGTGGTGCTGCGGGCCTGGGACTACCACACCGTCTGGTGCAATAC
>VERS01000300.1 GCA_018882545.1 Mycobacterium sp. | reverse complement strand
GTCCCGTCGGCCCGCCACCTCACTGGCCTGTTCAGGGGCATCCCGGGGCACAGTCCTACGCCCCGCAGTGGCCGGGCGGCCATCCCCCGCTGGGCTATCCCGGTTACCCGCCCCCGGGACCCGGACAGTTTCCGGGACTTTTTCCAGGCTATCCGTCCCCGATCGGCTACGGCCCCCCGGGTTACGACCTCCCGCCGGCGTGGAAGCCCGGGGTGATCGCCTTGCGTCCGTTGTCGTTGAGCGACATCTTCAATGGCGCGGTCGGCTACGTACGCGCCAACCCGAAGCCGACCCTGGGCCTGACCACCGTCGTCGTCCTGGTGACGGCCGTGCTCGGCATCGCCACCGGCACGGCCGCGGTCCGGCTCGGTGGGGACATCGCCTCGATCGCAGGGGTGGTCGTCGGTGCCCTTGTGACGGTGTTGGCCACCACCTTGCTCTCCGGGATGCTCACCGCGATCGTCGCCCGCGCCGTCCGGGGCGCGCGGATCACCGCCGCCGAAGCCTGGACCCGGGTACGCGCCAGAGTCCCGGCCTTGATCGCCCTGACCCTGTTGCAGGTCGCTGCGGTAGTGGGGGCGGCGATCCTGGTCGTGCTGCTGATCAGCGGGATCGGCAGCACCGGCGGCGGAGGCGCGGCGACGATGGCGGGGGTTCCTGTGGTCCTCAGCTTCGTCGCCGCTGTGGCGTACCTGTTCATCAGGCTCGTGCTCGCGCCGGTCGCCATCGTGTTGGAGAACAAGGGTGTGACGGCTGCCGTCAAGCGGTCTTTCGCTCTGAGCCACAACCGGTTCTGGCGAATCCTCGGCACCATGCTGCTTGCCGTCGTGGTTGCGTGGGTGGTCACTGCAGCAATCTCCCTGCCGTTCGAGATCGGCGGACAGCTGATCAGCGCCGGGTCGTCGTCGGCAACCGTGGCCGGGGTGGCGGTCTCCACGATCGGCCAGTCAATCGGCGGGATCCTCACCGCGCCATTCATCGCCGGGGTGGTCACCCTGCTCTACGTTGATGCCCGGATACGTTCGGAGGCATTTGATTTCGTCCTGCTCAGTGCACCCCCCGGCGACGGCGTGTGGTTGGCGGGTTGAGACGCGACCGATCGTGCCGGTGATCGACGTCGACCGGGAGACGGCGCAGGAGGCCGCCGCCCGGGAACTGGCCAAGCCCATGTATCCCAAGACCTCGCTGAGCGATCGCATCGCGACGTGGATCAACGACCTGTTGAACCGTCTGGTCGACTCGGGGTCGGCCCTGCCGGGTGGCTGGTTGACCATCGTGGTTCTCGTAATGCTGGTGCTGGCATTGCTGACCGCGGCGGTCCGGATTGCCCGCCGCGCAATGGGGGGCCGCGGTGAAGACCGGTTGTACGGCGGGCAGGTGCTCGCGGCGGCCGAACACCGAGACCGCGCCGAACAGTTTGCAGCCCAGGGCGATTGGGCGGCTGCGATCCGCCAACGGGTTCGAGCCCTCGGCCGCCAACTCGAAGAAGACGGCGTAGTGGCTCCCCTCGCCGGCCGCACCGCCACCGAACTGGCGGGCGAGGCCGGTCAGGCGCTGCCCGCTTATGCCAGCGAATTGACAATGGCGGCAACGGTTTTCAATGACGTGAGCTATGGCGAACTGCCCGGCACCCAGACTGACTACCGGTTGGTCAGTGAGCTCGACGAGCGGCTCCGCGCGCACAGCCGCGCTTCCGGTCAGGCGAAGTCCCGGTGACCAGGCGGCGCTGGCGGACCGGCCGCTGGGTGGCGCTGGCCCTGTTGGCGGTCACGGCGTTCGCCGTGGTCAGCGCCTGGCTGACCGCACCGCGGGTGGGCGGGCGGATGGATCCCGAGGCCACCTCCGCACTGGGCGGACACGCGCTGGTCGCCTTGCTGCGCGACCGCGGTGTCGAGGTGGTGATCGCCGACACCGTGCCGCAGGTGCAGGCCGCAGCCGGCCCCGGCACGCTGCTGCTGGTGGCCGAGACCGCCAATACGCGCGGTCAGGCGCTGACCGACTTGGCCGCCATCCCGGGTGATCGCCTCATTGTCGAACCGACGGCCACGAGTCGAGAAACACTCGCGCCGCGGGTGCGGCTCAGTTCCGCTGGGCGGGCCGACAACACCCCGGACTGTGCGCTGCGCGAGGCCGACCGCGCGGGTATGGCGACCTTCGACGCCGCCGACACCTATGAACCCGCCGCGCAGACGACGATGGTCCGCTGCTACGGCGGCGCGCTGGTCCGCTACGCCGCCGATGGGCGTACCGTCACCGTCGTCGGCTCGGCCGACTTCATGACCAACGGCGGGCTGCTCCGCGAGGGTAACGCGGCACTGGCGATGAACCTGGCCGGCGGGCAGGCACGGCTGATCTGGTACGCACCGCAACGGCTGCAGGGCGACTCCCAGGCCGACCGGTCGATCACCGAACTGATCCCGGCCGCGGTCTACTGGGTGGTGTTACAACTCGGTGTCGTCGTCGTTCTGCTGGCGCTGTGGCAGGGCCGGCGGCTGGGGCCCCTGGTGGCCGAACGGCTCCCCGTCGTGGTCCGTGCCTCCGAGACCGTCGAGGGACGAGCCCGGCTGTACCGGTCCCGCCGCGCCCGGGGGCAGGCGGCGGAGGCATTGCGCGCTGCGGCCCTGCACCGGTTGACCCCCCGACTGGGGTTGGGCACCGGCGCGTCCGCCCCGGCGGTGGCCGCGGCGGTGGCTCGGCGCTGCGGACTCGAGGAGTCCATCGCACACGGCGTACTGTTCGGTCCCGCCCCGGAGACCGACTCCGATCTGTGCAGCCTGGCGCAGGCCCTCGATGACATCGAAAGGCAGGTCAAGCAGTCGTGACTGTATTCACCCCGCCCACCGGGGGCGACGACGACTCGGCGCGCACGGCACTGCTGGCGGTCCGAAGCGAGATCGGTAAAGCCGTCGTCGGCCAGGACCCCGTTGTCAGCGGCTTGATGATCGCACTGTTGTGCCGCGGTCACGTCCTGCTGGAAGGCGTTCCCGGTGTTGCCAAGACGCTGCTGGTCCGAGCCTTGGCGGCGGCATTGCAACTGGACTTAAAGCGGGTGCAGTTCACCCCCGACCTGATGCCCGGCGACGTCACCGGTTCCCTGGTGTACGACGCCCGCACGGCCGCCTTCACCTTCCGGGAGGGGCCGGTGTTCACCAACCTGCTGCTGGCCGACGAGATCAACCGGACGCCGCCGAAGACCCAGGCCGCCCTGCTTGAGGCCATGGAGGAACGGCAGGTCAGTGTCGACGGTGAACCGCAGCCACTGCCGGACCCGTTCATCGTGGCGGCCACCCAGAACCCGATCGAGTACGAGGGCACCTACCGGCTTCCCGAGGCGCAACTGGACCGATTCCTGCTCAAACTCACCGTTGGGCTGCCCTCTCGCGATCAGGAGGTCGCCATCCTGCACCGCCACGCCCACGGCTTCGACCCTCGAGACCTGGCCGCAATCCGCCCGGTCGCCGGCCAAGCCGAGTTGGCCGCCGGCCGCGAGGCCGTCCGACAGGTGCTCGTCGCCGAGGAGATTCTGGGCTATGTCGTGGATATCGCCGCTGCGACGAGGAATTCCCCCTCCCTGCAGCTCGGTGTCTCCCCGCGCGGTGCCACGGCGCTGCTGTCGACCGCGCGTTCGTGGGCGTGGCTGACCGGACGGTCCTATGTGACCCCTGACGACGTCAAGGCGATGGCCCGCTCCACCCTCCGGCACCGAATCGCACTGCGGCCGGAGGCCGAACTCGAGGGCGCTACCGCCGACGGCGTCTTGGACGGCATCCTGTCCTCGGTGCCGGTCCCACGCTAGTGGTGCTGACCGGCCGCACGGCGTTGATCGCACTGGCCGCGGTCCTGCCGATCGCGGTATCTTCCCGGCCGGCAACGGTTTTCCTGCTCTGTGCCGTCGCGCTTGTGGCGGCCGTCGCCGCCGATGTGGCGCTTGCCGGGAGCCCGTCCGGCATCCAACTCAGTCGCTCCGGAGCGGCCTCGGCGCGGCTGGGCCAAACCGTGGACACCGTGCTGCAGGTGCGCAACGCCGGCCGCCGCAGACTGCGCGGGCTGCTGCGCGACGCCTGGCCGCCCAGCGCGGCCGCACAGCCGCGTGATCACCGCCTGGATCTGGAGTCCGGGGCGTCGGCAACGGTGACGACGAGACTGCGGCCGCTGCGGCGGGGGGGCCAAAGG
>VERS01000299.1 GCA_018882545.1 Mycobacterium sp. | reverse complement strand
CCGTCACGCCGGAACTCGAGGCGGAGGGCTGGGCCAAGGACCGCATCCGGGAACTGCAGGATCTGCGCAAGTCCTCGGGGCTCCAGGTCAGTGACCGGATTCAGGTGACGATGGCGGTGCCCCGGCAGCGGGCCGACTGGGCCCGGACGCATCGGGAGCTGATCGCCCGGGAGATCCTGGCCACCTCCTTCGAGTTCGGCGAACCCGGCGACGGGGTGGAGATCGGCGACGGGGTGCGGGTGGCGATCGGGCCGGTCCCCGGTTGAGCCCGCGGGTCCTGATCGGTCCGGCAGCACCATGACGCGAAGTGCCCCCCGACCAACCGCGGCCGATATGCGCCATGCTCGACCCATGGACGAAAAATCCGCGGACAACCTCACCTTGGTGGACCCGGCGAATCCGCCGAGCCGCAAGGCGCCGGTGGTGTGGGCTATCGGCGCCGGTATTCCGTTTCTGGTGCTGGTACCAGCCCAGTTGGTGTGGCTCGCGGTGGACGGCCGGGTGGTCTGGCTGCACGTGTCGGCGGCTGTGCTGACGCTGCTGGGTTTCGTCGCCTTCGTGGTGGTCGCTCCGCTGTGGCGCTACCGCGTACATCGCTGGGAGATCTCACCGGCGCCCGGGCCGCCGGCGGTGTACACCCGTAGCGGCTGGATCACCCAGGAACGCCGCATCGCGCCGATCTCCCGGGTGCAGACCGTCGATACGTATCGCGGGCCGCTGGACCGGCTGTTCGGGCTGGCCAACGTCACGGTGACGACGGCCTCGTCGGCAGGCGCGGTGCACATCGCGGCGTTGGACTCCGAGGTAGCCGACCGGGTGGTGGCGCAGTTGACCGACCTGGCTGCGATCGGCGCCGAGGACGCCACGTGAGTCTGCCTGCCGGTGGCGGTCACTCGCAGCCCTGGCATCGGCTGAGCCCGCGCATGCTGCTGGTGCATCCGGTGCACGAGGTGATGCGTCAGCTTCCGGTGTTGATCGGCTCGCTGTTCCTGGGATCGGCAACCGGAAACCCCTGGTGGGTGGCACTGGCGCTGGTGCTGACGGTGTCCTTCGGCGTCCTGCGGTGGTTCGTCACCGCCTACCGGATCGGTCCTGAGGACGTGCAGCTGCGCAGCGGGGTGTTGCGGCGCAAGGTGTTGTCACTGCCGCGCAACCGAATCCGTTCGGTGTCCACCGACGCGCGGCTGCTGCACCGGGTTCTGGGCCTGACCGTGCTGAAGGTGAGCACCGGCCAGGAAGCCAGGGCAGACAGCGAATTCACCCTTGATTCCGTGACAGCCGAGCAGGTGCCGAGACTGCGCGCCATTCTGCTAGCCGACTCACTGGCCGTGCCCGAACAGGCCGGAGTGCCCGGTCGGGTGCTGGCCCGTTGGCACCCGGCCTGGTTGCGTTACAGCCCGCTGAGCCTCACCGGGCCGGTCATGGTCCTGGCAGCGGTGGTTATCGCGTATCAGGCGGGAGGCTCTGTGCTGCTGCGTGATTCGCCGTTGGCGCAATCGGGTCGCGATGTCGCGCAGCGCTTCGGGACCATCGCCACGCTCGCTGCAACTGTGATCGTGGTGCTGGCGGCCTCGGTGGTGTTGTCCGTGCTGCGCTCACTGCTGGTCTACGGGAACCTGCTGTTACGCCGCGACGCCGAACTGCTGCACCTCGAGCACGGCTTGCTGAGGTTGCGCGAGAACACCTTCGATATGCGGCGGCTGCGCGGTGGGACGCTGCGCGAGTCCGTGCTGGTGCGGGCGTTGGGCGGGGCCCGGTTGGACGCTGTGATGACCGGCGTCAACGGGGCCGGGGAGTCGTCGCTGCTGTTGCCGCCCTGCCCAGCGGCCACCGCGCAGGCGGTACTGGCCGATCTGATCGCCAACGCTGACGCGGTGACCGGCCCACTGCGGGGGCACGGGCCGGCGGCGACGAGGCGGCGCTGGAGGCGGGCGTTGGCGATTCCCGCGGTGCTGGCTGTAATCGGGGTGACGGTGGGGCTGCCGGTGTGGTTGTGGGCGGCGTGGGTCGGTCTGACGATCTGTTGCGCACTGCTGGCCGCCGACCGGTCCCGCTCGCTGGGGCATCGGGTCTCGGCCGGCTGGCTGGTCGCCCGGTCCGGCAGCCTGGTGCGCCGCCGCGACTGCATCGCCGGGGCCGGGATCGTCGGATGGACGGTGCGACAGAGCTGGGCGCAACGGCGTGCCGGGGTGGCGACGCTGATCGCGGCGACCGCGGCGGGCGTGAAGCGGTACCGGGTGATCGACGTTCCCGCGGAGTTGGCGTGGTCGGTCGCCGGGGAGGCGTCGCCGTGGCTGTCACACAACCGCTGGGTACGACACGCAGTTAGCCAGGCGGGCAGTCGGCTTAGCTAGGCGGGTAGTCGGACAACCCCGTGGGTGGCGTCGGCGTGTCGTCTGCGCTGGCCTTCACGGCGTCAGTCCGCTGGCAGCGAGTCGAGCACCGGCGCAGTCCGTCAACTCCGCGGAGGTGGACGCACAATGAGCGGCGTGACCGACCGCTGGGTGCTGCACTTCGACATGGACGCGTTCTTCGCCTCCGTCGAGCAGCTCAGCCGTCCCACCCTGCGGGGCCGCCCGGTGCTGGTCGGTGGTCTGGGCGGGCGCGGTGTGGTGGCCGGGGCCAGCTACGAGGCCCGGGCCTTCGGAGCCCGATCGGCCATGCCGGTGCACCAGGCCCGCCGGCTGGTCGGGGCCGTGGCGGTGGTGCTGCCGCCGCGCGGGGTGGTCTACGGCGTGGCCAGCCGCCGGGTGATGGACGCCGTGCGCACCGTGGTCCCGGTGCTCGAGCAACTGTCCTTCGACGAGGCCTTCGGGGAGCCGGCCGAACTGGGCGGTGCATCCCCCGAGCAGGTGCAGCAGTTCTGTGCACTGTTGCGGGCACGGGTGCGGGCCGAGACCGGCCTGGTGGCTTCGGTCGGGGCGGGCTCGGGCAAACAGATCGCCAAGATCGCCTCCGGGCTGGCCAAACCCGACGGGGTGCGGGTGATCCGGCGCGATGAAGAGGCGCTGCTGCTGGAGAGCCTGCCGGTGCGCCGGCTGTGGGGGATCGGACCGGTGGCCGAGGAGAAGCTGCACCGACTCGGCATCGACACCGTCGGCAAGTTCGCCGCGCTCACCGCCGCCGAGGCGGCCAACATCCTCGGTGCGAGTGTCGGCCCCGCACTGCACCGACTCGCCCGCGGCGACGACGACCGGCCGGTGCTCGAGCGCGCCGAGGCCAAACAGATCAGCGCCGAGTCGACCTTTGCCGCCGATCTGACCACGATCGAGCAACTGCAGGCGGCAGCCGGGCGGATTGTCGAGCACGCCCACGGCCGACTGGCCCGCGACGGCCGGGGCGCCCGCACCGTCACGGTGAAACTCAAGAAAGCGGATATGTCGACGCTGACCCGCTCGGCGACGCTGCCCTACGCCACCGCCGATGCCGCGACGCTGGCCGCCATGGCCCGGCGCCTGCTGCTCGACCCCCGGGAAGTCGGCCCGATTCGGCTTGTCGGAGTGGGCTTTTCCGGACTCAGTGACGTCCGTCAGGAGTCGCTGTTCCCGGAACTTCAGCAGCCCGACGATGTGCAACACGCCCATGCTCTCGCGCCGCCGCCCGGCGGCCCGGCGGGCTGGCGCGTCGGTGATGACGTCCATCACCCCGAATTCGGACACGGCTGGGTGCAGGGCGCAGGTCACGGGGTGGTGAGTGTGCGGTTCGAGACCCGCAGCAGCGGTCCGGGGGTGATGCGCACCTTCGACATCGAGGCCGCCGACCTGACCGCGGCCGACCCGGTGGACAGCCTGGACTGGCCGGACGAACCGCGCGGTCCGGCCGGGTCATCCCCAGCGGGCGATGACTTCCCCGACCGGTAAGCCCGTGCTCAGGGCGGCCATCATCAGGACGCGGGCCTGGCTGGCGCGCAACCGGGGAACCCGTACGGCACCGGCCCTGGCGAGGTCGTGGCCGGGTCCGTAGGCGGCCGAGGTGCGACCGCCGGGCACCCGGGTCGTCACCGCGACCGCGACACCCTGCCTGGCCGCCCGGGCGACCGCCTCGACGACCGCGGCGCCGGTGTTGCCGGCACCCATCGCCTCGACCACCACCCCGCGGGCACCGGCGGCGATGAACGCGTCGATTGCCGTGCCGTCCGCGCCCGGATAGGCGGCGGCGATGTCGACCCGCGCCGTGGTGCGCAGACTGCCCAGGAAGGGCCGC
>VERS01000298.1 GCA_018882545.1 Mycobacterium sp. | reverse complement strand
ATTCAGGCCAGGGCCAGCTGGTCCTCCTGGTGGAAGGTCTCCTCAAGCGTCTCGGGGGAGGCATCCCGGTCGATCAGCCGCAGGTCGGCGCCGCGGGCGCTTTCGATCGCACCGAGCCGGCGGGTGAGTTTGTCGGCGGCGTAGGCGGCCATCTCCGCGGGGTCGATGTTGAACGGCCGCTCGTCGCCGAAGTCCTCCGTCCCGACTTCGACGGTGGCCAGTGCCAGCGGCATCAACTCGGCCATCCGGTCGGTGACCACCTGCCACATGGCGTCGTCGGCGGCGACGTGGCGGCGGCAGGTGAAGGTGCCCCACGCCATGTGGCGGCGCTCGTCGTCGCCGATGTGCTTGATGACCTGCCGCATGCCCGGCAGGATGCCCCGGCTGCTGCAGACTTTGCCCCAGCCGTAGTAGCCGGTCAGCGCCAGGCAGCCTTCCACGACGTGGTTGTAGGTGACTGAGGCTCGGATCTGGCTGGCCGGGCCGGGGTCGAGCTGCAGGGCGTGCAGACTCTGCGGCAGTTCCCGGGTGAAGATCTGGGTGTAGGGCTCATTGCATTCGACGTGCTCGTGGAGATCCTCGGCGACACCTACCGCGTCGAACCACAACCGGAACGCCAGCGCGTGTTTGGCTTCCTCGTAGACGAACTGGGTCAGGTACATCTCGTCGGCGAAGCGTCCCTCGGAAGCCATCGCGGCGACGAATGGCTGCATGTCCTGGGTCACCGACTCTTCCCCGGCGAGGAACTGCGCAGCCAGTCGGGTGGTGTAGCGGCGCTCGTCATCGGTCATCGCCGCGAAGTCCTCGGCGTCCTGGGTGAAGTCGATGGTGGCGGGGTTCCAGTGTTTGGCGTTTCCCTTGAGAAACAGCCGCATCGGAAAGGACTCCCGGTTGAGCCCGCCGGCCCCCAGCGAGGCGTATCCGGTTCGCTTGCCGTGTTCGATGGTGCGTGTCATGGAACTCCTAACGGTCGGGCGGACTGCTGACAGACCGGTCTGTCAACGAGCATAGGTGCGTATTCGGGAGTATCGGACGGCGATGCCAACTAAGGTCAGGAAGCTATGACGGCGTGGCCGACTCCGGTGCGCTCAGACGGCCAACTGCGTCGGCTGAGTCGACGCTTCGGCGCGGTGGGCGTCGACATCCCGGCAGCCCGGTTGCGGGAGATCGCCGCCGGCGCCCCGGCCAGCGAGCGGGAATGGGTCGACGTCAGTTTCGCCCTCGTCGCGACGAATCTGCTGACCGATCAACGGCGCACCAAACGGATCCGCGCGCGGCGGCGGCTGGCGCACTGGGGCGTCGTCGTCGCGGCGGTCGTGGTGGCGCTCAATGTGCTGTTGTGCCTGGGACTGCTGTTCTTCGTGCTGGCCCAGCACGGGTACCCGTTCTGAGGCTTGTCAGCCGACCAGGTGCTGGTCGGCCACGTTCAACGCCTCATCCAGCGCCGCCAAACCCTCAGCGATCTGGGCGTCGCTGACATTGCACGGCGGGCAGACATGGATGCGGTTGAAGTTCGCGAACGGCAAGATCCCGCCGGACTTGCAGGCAGCCACAACCGCGTTCATCGCCGGGCTGGTCCCCCCATAGGGGGCCAGCGGTTCCCGCGTGGTGCGGTCGGCAACCAGTTCGATCGCCCAGAACACGCCCAGGCCGCGGACCTCGCCGACCGAGGGATGCCTTGACACCAACGCGCGCAGGCCCGGACCGAGGACCTGTTCGCCGATGCGGGCGGCGTTGGCCACCATGCCCTCATCCTCCATGACGTTGATGGTCGCGACGGCGGCCGCGCAGGCCAGCGGATGGCCCGAATACGTCAGCCCGCCCGGGTAGACGCGATCGGTGAAGCTGGCGTAGATGGCGTCGCTGATGGCGACCCCGCCCAGGGGCACGTAGCCGGACGTCACACCCTTGGCGAAGGTCATCAGGTCCGGCGCCACATCGAAATGGTCGATGGCGAACCACCTGCCAGTGCGTCCGAATCCGGCCATGACTTCGTCGGCGATGAACACGATGCCGTGCCGGTCGCAGATCTCCCGGACCCCGGCCAGATAGCCGGGCGGTGGGACCATGATGCCGGCGGTGCCGGGCACCGATTCCAGGATGATCGCGGCGATCGTCGCCGGGCCCTCGTGGGCGATCAACCGCTCGAGGTAGTCCAGCGCCCGCTGCGATTCCTGCTCCTCGGTTTCGGCGTAGAACGATGACCGGTACAGGAACGGGCCGTTGAAGTGCACAACGCCGGCGGCGCCGTAGTCGTTGGGGTAGCGCCGCGGATCACCGGTGAGGTTGATCGCGGTGTCGGTGCCGCCGTGGTAGGAGCGGTAGCGCGCCAGCACCTTGCGCCTGCCGGTGTGCAGCCTGGCCATCCGGACCGCGTGCTCGACGGCGTCGGCGCCGCCATTGGTGAAGAAGACGTGGTTGAGGTCGCCGGGGGTCCGTTCGGCGATCAGCCGGGCGGCCTCGGAGCGGGCGGCGTTGACGTGCTGCGGAGCGACCGTGCACAGTTTGGCGGCCTGCTCGGCGATCGCGGCCACCACCCGCGGGTGCTGATGTCCGATGTTGGTGTAGACCAGCTGCCCGGAGAAGTCCAGCAGTTTGTTGCCCTCGCCGTCCCAGACGTAGGAGCCCTCGGCGGCCAGGATGGTCATCGGCGTGATCTGCCCCTGTGCCGACCATGAGTGGAACACGTGGCGGCGATCCAGTTCGTAGGCGCGCCGGCCCTCGGCGATGGCGGAGTCGATGTCCTGACCGTTGGGAAGAGCCGTATCGGTTGAGGTCATGGGCGGAGTTTACCGCCGGGCAGCAGGTTGCCGACGCGCGCTGCGGGCCCGTCGGAACGACACCGTTGCGTCACGGTTCGACAACACCCGCTGCACAGATCGGGCCTGGGGCTGGAGCCCCGGAATCCCTTGTTGTACATGTTGTTCTAGTGACTGCTGGGTCGTATGTGCCGGATTTCCCGGACCAGACCCGGGGAAGGTGGGAACGAGATGGCCATGCGCTTCGGAGCGACCTGCAAGCTGCTGATGGCGATCAGCCTGGCGCTGCTGACCTTGTTCGGCGGAACCACCGCGGTTTCGGCCGCGCCGGTCACCAGAGATCAGGCGGTCAACCTGGTCCTGGCCCGCGGTCTTGCCATGCGGGGTGTGCCGTACTCCTGGGGCGGCGGGGGCATCACCGGGCCGACGGTGGGCACCGGCGACGGCGCGGGCACCGTCGGTTTCGACTCCTCGGGTCTGATGCAGTACGTCTACGCCGGTGTCGGCGCCAAACTGCCGCGCTCGTCGGGGGCGATGTACACCGTCGGCCAGAAGGTCACCCCGGAGCAGGCGCTGCCGGCAGACCTGATCTTCTACGGCCCGGACGGCACCGAGACCGTCACCTTGTTCCTCGGCAACAGCCAGATGTTGGAGGTCACCGACTCCGGGGTGACGGTGTCGCCGGTGCGGACCGAGGGGATGGCGCCTCATCTGATCAGGGTCATCGCCTGAGCAACCGGTCCTCTGGCGCACTGAGGGGCCACCGGGGAAGATCAAGCCCGTGGAACTGCGGGGTGTGGTGCGGGCGGACCGACCCCTGCTCGTCGTCGCCCTGCCCGAGGAGGCCGACGCCTTCGACGCAGCGCTGCCGATCCTTGTCACCGGGCCGGGCAAGGTGAATGCGGCCGTGGCCGTGACCACCACCCTGGCCGCTGTGCGTCCGGCATCGGTGATCAACATCGGCACCGCAGGCGGTTTGCGCGACGGTCTGCGCGGCGTCCACGACGTCGCAACCGTGCTGCAGCACGACTTCGACTCGGATGCCATCCGGTCGTTGGTGAACCGCGACTACGGGGTTCCGATCGAACTGGAGTCCGCCGCAACAGGATCAGTGCTGGCCACCGGGGATCGCTTCATTGCCGACAGCGCGGCCCGCGAAGCGCTCGCGCGCAGAGCCCATCTGGTGGACATGGAGGGCTATGCGGTGGCCTGGGCCGCCCGCTGCGCCGCAGTGCCGGTCCGGCTGGTCAAACTCGTCAGCGATGACGCCGATGAGGCTGCGGCCCGGACCTGGGCCGAGACGGTCGGTGATCACGCGCGGACGCTGGCCAGTTGGGTCAACGACCAGCGTTTGGGTTAGCCCCCGACGTCGGAAAAGCGGAACGGAGATGGCGTGACGGATCTGCCGGAATGGGCCCGGTTGCTCGATCTTCGGCCGCACCCGGAGGGCGGATGGTTT
>VERS01000297.1 GCA_018882545.1 Mycobacterium sp. | reverse complement strand
GGCGGGAGGGCGGCATGCGGGTGTGCGTGGCAGCCCGGGACCCGCCTGCGGGCCTGCGCGATACCGTGCCCGTCGGATCGCGGCTGCCGATGACGGCCGGTTCGGCCGCACGGGTGCTGCTGGCCCACAGCGATGACGCCACCCAGCATGCATTGCTGCCCGCGTCGGCGTTCACCGAACGGATGCTGGCCGAGGTGCGCCGACGCGGGTGGGCGCAGAGCGTGGCCGAGCGCGAGCCCGGGGTTGCCAGCGTGTCGGCCCCGGTCCGCGACCGCACCGGCGCGGTGATCGCCGCGGTGTCGGTGTCCGGACCGATCGACCGGATGGGCCGGCATCCCGGCGAACGCTGGGCGGCTGAGTTGATCTCCGCCGCCGCCGAACTGACCCGGAGGCTGTGATTCCGCCGAGCCACCCCGCCGAGCCACCCCGCCGAGCCACCCCGCCGAGCAGACGCAAACTCGCAGAGATCCGGGCCAAAACGTGCGCCTTTGCGTCTGCTCGCGGGCGGTGGGCGGGGCAGCCCGCGCAGAGCCGAGGCTAGGGGCTGCCACACTGACCGGCATGGGAAGAAACCAGCGCACCCAGATCGTGATGAGCGAGTCCGAGATCGCCGACTTCGTCGCCCGCAGCCGGACCGGCACTATGGCCACCCTCGGGCCGGGTGGACAGCCGCACCTGGTGGCGATGTGGTACGCCGTCGTCGACGGCGAGATCTGGGTGGAGACAAAGGTCAAGTCGCAGAAGGTGGTCAATCTGCGCCGCGATCCGCGGGTGAGTTTCCTCATCGAGGGCGGGATGACCTACGACTCCCTGGTCGGGGTGTCCTTCGAGGGGGTGGCCGAGATCCGCGACGACCCCGATGCCATCTTCACCGTCGGGGTCAGCGTGTGGGAGCGCTACAACGGCCCCTACACCGAGGACCTGCGACCGGCCGTCGACATGATGATGAACAAGCGGGTCGCGGTGCGCATCGTCACCCACCGGGTGCGCTCCTGGGATCACCGCAAGTTGGGGCTGCCCGCGATGCCGGTGGCCGGATCCACGGCGCCCTGACCCCCCGACGCCCTCGCCACCCTGGGCGAGCAGACACAAAAGGTCCCGACACGCCGAGAATTAGGGGGAGTTTGTGTCTGCTCGCGGGAAGGACGCGCGTACCCCCGATGGGATTCGAACCCACGCTACCGCCGTGAGAGGGCGGCGTCCTAGGCCGCTAGACGACGGGGGCTAGAACGTCCGACAGCATAACCGAACGGCCGAGGGCCGACATAATCGCTCGACACCCCACCGGCCGGGCCGGACAGTGGCTGGGGTACCAGGACTCGAACCTAGAATGGCTGAACCAGAATCAGCTGTGTTGCCAATTACACCATACCCCAATGGCACCCATAACAGCTGGTCAGAACCAACTATTCCGGACCCTCTGGATGAACGCCTGAGCAGATTACCAAAGATTGCCCGCCGCACCGTCGCGGGCCTGCCGCAGTCGCCGCATACTGCGCTGGCGGCCAAGCAGTTCCATCGATTCGAACAACGGTGGACTGACGCCGGCCCCGGTCACCGCGACCCGGATGGGTCCGAAGGCTTTGCGGGGCTTGAGTCCCAGACCGTCGATCAGTGCGGCCTTCAGGGCCTCCTCGATATCGGCGGCGGCCCATTCGGATACCCCGTCGAGGGCGCCGATGCCGCAGTCCAGCACGTCCACCGCGGCACCGGTGAGTTCCTTCGCCGCCGCCGCCGGGTCGATCGCATACACCTCGTCGTTGAGGAACTTCAGCAGTTCCCAGCCGTCGGAGAGCACCACCACACGGGTCTGAACCAGTCCCGCGGCGGCGGCGAATCCCGTCTCGTCCAGTCCGGTGTCGTGGCCGTGTTCGGCGAAGAAGGCGTGCAACCGGCGGGCGAATTCGGCGGGTTCGAGCCGACGGATGTGCTCGGCGTTGATCGCATCGGCCTTCTTCTGGTCGAACCGGGCCGGGTTGGAGTTGACGTCGATGACGTCGAAGGCGGCCACCATCTCATCGAGGGTGAAGACGTCGCGGTCCTCGGCGATGCCCCACCCCAGCAGGGCCAGGTAGTTCAGCAGCCCCTCCGGAATGAATCCGCGGTCGCGGTGCAGGAACAGGTCCGACTGCGGATCGCGCTTGGACAATTTCTTGGTGCCCTCACCGAGAACCGTTGGCAGATGGGCGTATTCCGGCACGCGCTCCCCCACCCCGATGCGGATCAGCGCGCGGTGCAGCGCGATCTGGCGGGGAGTCGACGGCAGCAGGTCCTCCCCGCGCAGCACGTGGGTGATCTTCATCAGGGCGTCGTCGACCGGGTTGACCAGGGTGTACAACGGCTCACCGGTGGCGCGGGTCAGTGCGAAGTCGGGCACGGTCCCGGCCGCGAACGTCGTCTCGCCGCGCACCAGGTCATGCCAGCTGATGTCCTCGTCCGGCATCCGCAGTCGCAGCACCGGTTTTCGCCCGTCCGCCTCGAAGGCCGCCCGTTGCTCGGGGCTGAGGTCGCGGTCGAAGTTGTCGTAGCCGAGTTTGGGGTTGCGGCCGGCGGCCAGGTGGCGGGCCTCGACCTCCTCGGGGGTGGAGTAGGCCGGGTAGGCCTCGCCGGCCTGCTCCAGACGCGCGATCACGTCGCGGTAGAGGTCTCCGCGCTGGGACTGCCGGTACGGCGCATGCGGTCCCCCGACCTCCGGTCCCTCGTCCCAGTCCAGGCCGAGCCAACGCAACGCCTCGAGGATGGCCTGATAGCTGGCCTCGGAATCGCGCGCGGCGTCGGTGTCCTCGATGCGGAACACGAAGGTGCCGCCGGTGTGGCGGGCGTAGGCCCAGTTGAACAGCGCGGTGCGGACCAGGCCGACGTGCGGGGTCCCGGTCGGCGACGGACAGAACCGCACCCGCACCGCGGTCATGTGGCGGCTTTCCGGACGACGGGGTTGGTCAGGGTTCCGATGCCCTCGACGCTGACGCTGACGGTGTCGCCGTCCTCGATCGGGCCGACCCCCTCGGGGGTGCCGGTCAGGATCAGGTCACCGGGCAGCAGGGTCATCACCGCGGAGATCCACTCGATCACGGCACCGATGTCGTGGATCATCAGGGAGGTCCGGCTGCGTTGGCGCACAGCGCCGTTGACCTCGGTGCGGATCTCCAGATCGGAGGGATCCAGGTCGGTGACGATCCACGGCCCGACCGGGCAGAAGGTGTCGTGGCCCTTGGCCCGGATCCACTGGCCGTCGGCCTGCTGCTGATCGCGGGCCGAGACGTCGTTGGCGATGGTGTAGCCGAGGATGACCTCGGCGGCGCGGGCGGCTGGGACGTCCTTGCACGGCCGGCCGATCACCGCCGCCAGCTCGCCCTCATGGTGCACCGGAAAGGCGTTGGCGGGCAGTTGAATCGGAACCCCGGGCCCGATGATCGCGGTGTTGGGTTTGAGGAATATCACCGGATCCTCCGGTGCCGGTCCGGTGCTACCACCCATCTCCTCGATGTGGGCGGCGTAATTCTTGCCCATGCAGACCACCTTGCTGGCCAGGATGGGCGCCAGCAGGCGGACATCGCGCAACGGCCAGGACCGGCCGGTGAAGGTGGGGGTGCCGAAGGGATGCTCGGCGATCTCCCGGGCGGTCTCGCCGTCCGGGGGACCCTCGATGCTGACGAAGGCCACCCCGTCGGGGCTGGCGATACGACCCAGGCGCATTCGTGTCAGCGTAGTGGCGCGACAGTCGTCGCCGACACCCGGTCGGGCGGTGTCCGGGCAATCTCCTGCGCGGGTTGACCATTGATCACGGCAGGATGGAAAACCTCCCCCCGCCGATAGGCCGAAGGACATCGAATTGGCGGCGGTCGAGGGTCAGGATTTGTGTTGTGCGGTACCGATCTGCGAGCACGACGGTGCACGCATCCGCCACGCCGACGCTCTGGTCGCGGTACTTCGCGATTATCGCGGCGGCGGACTTCAGATCTTCCATACCGACATCGGCTAACTCCCATGCTCCGCTGCATAATTCACCGAGAACAGCGATCTCGGCGTCCACGCCGATGCGCATGGCGACGAGATGGTCGAGTTCGGCGACCACGTAGGGTGAAACGACGAGAAGCGGCCGCTAGTCTGTCAGGGACACCAACCGCGGGAGGCCGGGGCAACCGGTCTGAGAAGGTGGCACACCGCGCCGCCGACCGCATGACCGTCCGGGTAATGCCGGGCAGGGAGCGTGATGACCGTTCTGTTCAACCTGTGGGGCTACGAC
>VERS01000296.1 GCA_018882545.1 Mycobacterium sp. | reverse complement strand
GCCCAGGCCCGCCACGACCATGGCGCTGCGTCGGTCCATCTTCGGCATGGCTCCCAACTTTAGATGCCAAACGCCGAACCGCCCAAAAACGCAGCCGTCCCAGGGGGCATCAGGCCCTCCGGTGCCAGCGGCCGGTAGACCTCTAGCTGCCCAAACAGCGGGTCGTGTGGCCCGTTTGAATCAGTTGAGCGGGAAACAGACCGGAACGAAGGGAATCGGCGGGCAGATCGAGATCGGTGGCAGCGCCGGGGGCGGCGGCGGCGCCGGGGGCGCGTTCCACTGGGCGGGCGCCGCGGGCGGCAGCACGCACATGTTCGTCGGAGCGTCATAGATGGTCCCCGGACCGCACTCGGCGGCCTTGCCAACCGCCGGAGCGGCCACCGCAGCTCCGGCCAGCGTCAGCGCGGCCGCCGCTCGGAGGACGGCCGCACGCGAAACACCCGGGATCATCAAGGGCTTTCGTGGCGTTTCTACGCGTCCCCGGCCGGCTCGTCCGGCTCCGGGTCCTCGTCCCGAGAGGCGTCGAGCACGCTGACGTCGATGCCGTACGGAAGGAAACGGACGTTGCGGTTGGGGTCGGTGTTGAGCTTGTTGGCGCGCAACGCCTCAAGTTCGCTTCGATACACCTGCTCGACGTGCGCCTTACCCTCGCCGTCGGAGATGTAGATCGCCCACACGCCGTCACCGGCCTCGCCTGCGGTCTCCGGTTGCGGACGCGGCTTCGGCGTCGACCGGGTGAACTGGTCGAAGAGTACGCCGAACCCAGCCTTCTCCGGCGAGGTGTTGAAGAAGCGGCCGACCTGCTCGAAGGCGCTTCGCAGACCCTCACTCGTCTCCCGCACGACGCGGTCGAATTCATCGGGGTCAATGCCGAACGGCCCGTTGTTGTCCATGCCACCAGTGTGCGCCGGGTTTGCTACCGATGTCGATGGATTGCCGATACGCCGCCAGCGAAATGCGGCTATTGGACCGTCAGGGGCAGCGATCGCCGTGGCTGGAACTGAAACGTTGCGCCGCGGCTGACTTTGGCGACCTGCACCTCCGGAAAGTCCTCGGCTACGGCGTCGGTGGAGTGGAAGTCGGCGATCCAGTCGGTGTCGGTGCCGGTGACGGTGACGCGCAGATGCGGGTCGACGGCGGTGGCGATGGCCTGCAGGGGCCTCGTGGATCCGGGGCCGCACAGGGCGATCCATGTGCCGTCGTCGTGCGCCGGGGATCGGCGCACCGTGAGCCGGCCGGTGGCGACGTCGGCATCGGCATCGGCATCGGCCTCGGCCTCGGCATCGACGTATCCGGCGGGATTAATCAGTGGATGCACCCGCAGCACCGCTGCCAGGCTGGCTGCATCAGAGCCCAGGCCGAGGGCGCGGCGGAGGCGTTCGGCGGCCAACCCGGCGATCCCGACGAGTTGTTTGGTGCATATGGAGTTGGCCAGTTCAGCGTCATCGCCGGTGCGTCTGGTGACCGCCAGCACGAAGGACAGGTTCAGCAGATGCATCTGCAGGCACACTTCGTCGGCGATGCGCACCAGCGCCGAGTGCGAGAAGACACCGAAATCGACGTCGGCGAGAAGCGGGCCGGAGTAGTCGGCGGCCCCCTGTCCGGCTGGGTCGATCGGTGCCAGCGGCCAGGCCGCCGCGCGAGTTCGAGCAATGGTCGCCAGAGCCGGGATCGGTTGGGCCGGTGGGTAAGACGGGTCGATGATCACAGTCCAGGCGCAATGCGGCCGCCGGTCGGCGGGGTGGCGCGGCGGACGGTGGATCGGCCGCACCTGGGCGCGCGGGTTGGTGGCAACCGCGGTCGCGTCGAAGGTGGGGTCCTCGATGTCGTGGCACATGCCGGTCACATAGTCGGGACCCATCGGCTCGACGTCGAGTAGCGCGCCGCAATGGTCAAGGTGAAACTCCCCGTGCCAGCGGTCGTGCACGGTGAAGCGGAAGTCCATGAACTGCGGCGGTGCGCCGATGTCGAACTGCAGCCCCTTGAAGATGGTGACCACATCGTCACCCTCATAGTTCAACGCCTTCTGCATCCGTTTGGTGTAGAGCGGGCTGCAGCCGGCCCATTCCTCGATGGCGATTTGCAGCATTACCTCACGACCGAAAGAGGCTATGCACCATGCCATTCCGGACCGATCGATCAGCTGGCCGATGAGGAGCAACTCGCGAACCACGACGACCAATTCGGAGTGGGACAACTCGGCATACCGGCTGCGGGGCAGGCTCACCCAATCAAAGCTAGTCCAGATCATTTCCGGTGTGCTGCAATGTCGGCATGGCTGATCTGGAGGCGATCGAGGCGATCAAACGCGTGAAGTACCGCTATCTACGCGCGTTGGACACCAAACGATGGGAGGACTTCGCCGATACCCTGACTGAGGACGTCGCAGGTGACTACGGCTCCTCGCTGGGCAAGGAACTGCACTTCACCAACCGAGTCGACTTGGTCGACTACATGCGGACCTCGATGCCGGCCGGGGTGATCACCGAGCATCGGGTCACCCATCCGGAGATCACCATCGACGACTTCGACGAGGCCGAGGGCCGGTGGTATCTGCAGGACCGGGTGCTCGTGCCCGAGCACAATTTCATGTTGTTCGGCGCGGCCTTCTATCGCGACCGGTACCGCAAGACCAGCGACGGCTGGAAGATCTGCGCCACCGGCTATCAACGTACCTACGAGGTGGCCCAGAAGCTGGAGGGGAGACTGACGGCGGGTCCAGCCCTGGCCTGACTACTGCGCGATGGCGATCACCGCGCCGGGCTGCAGCCAGCGGATGATCTTTACCAAGGTGGCGTCGTCGAGTGCCACACACCCGGCGGTCGGGGCGCCATTGCTGGTGTGGACGAAGAACGCCCCGCCGTTGCCCGGGATGCGTTCCTTGTTGACGCCCATGACGATCGCGTGCGCGTAAGCGGGAATGTAGAGATTTTCGGTGCCACTGGCCGGGGAGGTGTTGAAGGGACAGTCGGCCTGCTTGCACACCTGCATCGTGTTGTAGGTGGGCCCGTCGGCGGACCACCAGTAGTCCGGGGTGGTCTGGTAGTACTTCAGGCCCCCGCCGGGGCTGGGTTCGGTGCCGAAGGCAAAGTCCAGGGAGTAGACGCCCATCGGGGTGGCTGGGACGGCGTCTTTGGCCTTGGGCGCCATTCCGGCGGAGCCGACCAGGGTCGGAATGCCGCTGCCGACCGGCTGCCAGCCGGCCGGGCCGCGCTGCCAGACATCCATCTTCGCGTTCGAGCCGCCGGTGCCCACGACGGAGAGCACCTGCGTCGCGGCGCCGACCTGCTGGGCGAACCAAGGTGTGGCGGCCAGGCCGGGCGGCGCCGAGGCCACTGCAACAGCGGCTGCGCTCAGGGCAGCAGCCAGCGAGAAGGTTGATCGGGCCATGGATTTATGGTGGCCGCCGTGTTCCGTGGGGGTCAAGTCAAGGTTGGGGCACATTTGGGTGTGCAGGTGGTGACGAGTGCGATCACGGTCGCTCTGAGCGCATTGGGTGCCGGTGAATGGCGATCCGGCAAACACGCAGATACGATCCGCCTCATGCCTTATACGCAGTTCGAACACACTTTCGCTGGTCTGCGTTCCTTCTCTCCGCAAGCACCTGCGCATCGCCAGCCGCGGTGGCTGCCGGCCCTTGGCGCCGGGTTGGGGTTGATGGGTTTGGCCCTCGGAGCGGCAGGATGCAGCAGCCCTGCCGCGACTACCGACTCCGCAAAGCCGACGTACTCCGAGCAGCAGGTGGCAGACGCGAAAAAGGCCGTGTGCGATGCATACGCGAAAGGGATTCGAGCCTTTCAAATTGCTGGCAACAAGAAAGTTGATAATCCAGCGGATGCCCTTCCAGTTGCCGTAAACACACGGCTCGCCGAGGTGGCCGTCGGGAATTATCTCATAAATGCAATTGAATTTAATCCGGCCGCGCCTGCGGACATTAAGCAACTAACCCAGGAACTTGCACAGTCCTACCAGGAAATCGCAATCACGCAATTATCCGAATCATCGGACTACAAACAAGCTGCAAAAAACGCCGATGACTCAATCGCGGAATTACAGAAACTATGTCCGTAGGTGATCTCCCTCCCGGGGAGTGGACGCCGATCCTGGTGGGCGACCAGTGGCCAAGTTCCGCTTCACTTGCAACATTAAGTACTTCCGCGGAGCGGCGCAGGATGATTAGCCTGAGTTACGAATCTTACTCTGACTTATTGCGCCAAATACGTGACACCCACTCGGCCGCCCAAGAAG
>VERS01000295.1 GCA_018882545.1 Mycobacterium sp. | reverse complement strand
GGGCCAATCCGGCCAGCGCCTCCTCTGAGACGTCCAACTGCGCCAGGCCCTCCCGCGCCTCGGCCGCCCAGCGCAGCACGCCGTCGACGTCGGCGGCGTACTTGCGGGTGAGGCTGCGCAGTTCGGCCTGCCGGGAAAGCCGGGTCTCCAGGGCACTGTCGTCGGCGGGCAGATCGGCGAGGAATCCCCCGAGTTCACCGTCGGCGTCGGAGAGTACGCGCAGTACCTCGGTGAGCCGCCCGCCCACTGCGCCCAAAGCGGCATCGCCACTGGACTCCAACATGGTGACTGCGCGAGCGAGAAGTGCTATCGCAGAGTGGTTTTCGGCCGCGGTATCGTCATCTCCGGAGATCGCCACCCGGGCGCCGGCGGCCGCCTCTCGAACGGCGTCGAGTTCAGAGAGCCTGCGGATCTCAGCGACCAGCGCCTCGTCCTCACCCGGCGCAGGATCGACACCGTCGATCTCGGCGAGGGCGAATTTCAGCCGGTCTGCCTCCTGGGCCATCTCCCGGGCCCGGCTGGTCCGATCGGCCAGGTCACTGCGGGCCATCAGCCATTCGTCGCGTAGCTTGCGGTAGCGCTCCAGAGCCACCGCCGCATCGGCATAGCGGTCCAGAGCCGCGCGCTGTTCCTCGGGACGCATCAACCGCAACTGGTCGTTTTGGCCGTGCAAGGTCAACAGGCCGGTGGTGAATGCGGTGAGGGTCTTGGCCGGCACGCTGCGGCCGCCCAGATAGGCCCGGGAGGGACCGTCCCGGCTCACCGAACGCAGGGCGATGACACTGCCGTCGTCGTCCCGGTCGGCGCCCGAAGAATCCAGGATCTCGCCGATCTGCCCGGCGATCTTGGGATCGAGGTCATCCGTGCTGAAACGGCCCTCGACCACCGCCCGTGCGGCTCCCGAACGGACCCGGTTCGCATCCGCGCGGGCTCCGCCGAGCAGATGCAATCCGGTCACCACCATGGTCTTGCCGGTGCCGGTCTCGCCGGTCAGGACGGTCAGCCCGCGGTCGAACTCGGCGGTGGCCGAGTTGATCGCGCCCAGCGACTCGATCCGGATCTCGGCGAGCATCTACTGCTCGCGCCAACTGGTGACGGGCAGCCGGAACTTGCGCACCAGCCGGTCGGTGAACGGGGCGCTGTCCAGGCGCACCCACTTCAGCGGGCTCTGGCACTTGGTGACCTGGATACGCCCCCCGGCAGGCACCAGCGCCTCGCGGCGGCCGTCGCAGAGCACCAGCGCGTCGGGGTTGTCAGGGTCGACGTCCACGGTGATGACCGCGTTGGGGTTGGTGACCATCGGCCGGGCGAACAGGGCGTGGGCGTTGTTGGGCACCACGATGATGGCTTCCAGATCCGGCCACACCACCGGGCCGCCGGCGGAGAAGGCGTAGGCGGTGGAACCCGTGGGGCTGGACACCAGGACACCGTCGCAGCCGAAGGCCGACACCGGCCTGCCGTCGATCGCCACCACGACGCCGAGAACACCCTGATGGGTGCCCTTCTCCAGGCTGGCCTCGTTGAGCGCCCAACCGCGGGAGAGCACCTCGTCACCGAGGCTGACCACGACGTCGAGGGTCATCCGGTCTTCGATGCGGTAGTCGCGGGCGATGACGTGCTCCAGGATGGTGTCGATCGCCTCGGCCTCGGCCTCGGCCAGGAAGCCGATCCGGCCGAGATTGACTCCCAGTACCGGGATTTGGGCGTTACGGGCAAGCTCGGCAGCGCGCAGGAAGGTGCCGTCACCACCGAGCACCATAACCAGTTCGCAGCCGTCAGCGGCGCACTCGTCACTGGATGTCCATTCGAGTTCGGCACCCGTGGCACGAAGATCTTCGGGGTCCAGGGACAGTGCACCGGCCGCCTTGCTGGACAGCACTCGCAAGTGTATACCGTGCTGCCCCAGTGCTTTACCCACGCGCCGGGCCGTCTCATGTGCTTCACCACGACCCGGATGGACGATCAGCAGGATTGTGCGCCCGGAACCGTCGGCGTTCACTGCGGACCCTCGGCGACGGCCCGGCGCACGTCGGCCTCCAGGGCCGCGCCGGTCATAGCTGTCGGAGTCTGGGCACGCAGCCACAGGAAGTACTCGACATTGCCGGACGGACCGGGCAGGGGGCTGGCCGTCACCGCGACAGCGCCCCAGCCGAGTTCAGCCGCACTGTGCGCCACCGCCAGCACTGCGGCGGCCCGAAGTTGGGGATCGCTGACGACCCCACCCGGGCCGACCAGTCCCCTGCCGACCTCGAATTGCGGCTTCACCATCGGAACGATATCGGCGTACGGGCCGGCGCATGCGGTGAGTGCGGGCAGGACTGTGGACAACGAAATGAACGACAGATCGGCGACCACAAGATCAACCGGTCCGCCGACCTGCTCGGGGGTGAGGTCCCGGACGTTGGTGCGCTCGATGACCCGAACCCGCGGGTCAGAGCGCAGCGACCAGGCCAACTGGCCGTATCCCACATCCACAGCCACCACCTCGGCCGCCCCGCGGTCCAGCAGGACCTCGGTGAAGCCGCCGGTCGACGCTCCGGCATCCAGTGCCCGGCGGCCCTGCACCTCGATGCCGAAGACATCGAGCGCACCGATGAGTTTGTGGGCTCCCCGGGACACCCAGGTGCGGCCGGTTGGCCCCGCGACGTCGATCCGCGCCGTCAACGCCACCGCGGTCGCCGGCTTGGCGGCGCGCATACCGTCAATGGTCACCCGGCCGGTCTCGATGAGTTCGGCGGCCTGCTGCCGGGAGCGGGCAAGTCCGCGACGGACAAGCTCGGCGTCGACCCGGGCGCGACGCGTCATGGGCCGCGTCAGCCCTTCTCGACCGATTCCAGTGCGTCGACCAGAATCTGGTGCGCTTCCTCGAGTCGGCGTCCCACCGCATTGATGGTCTCGATGTCAGCCCCGCCGTCGGCGCCGATCTCATCCCCGACGTCAGCGCCGTCGCTGGCGGCGGCGTCGTTGCCGGGCGTTCCGATGGGGGGCAGGTCGGCCAACACGGCATCGACCTGGGCTCGGATCACGTGGGGGTCGGTGTTCATATCGGCGTTCACGCTAGCAGTGACCAGCGGTGCAGCGCCGCCCGCGCAGCGTCGTCGCCGGCCCGCACGGCCAGCGGGGTGCCGGCGTCCCAGACTGCCCGGGCAGTAGCCCGGACCACTGAGAGGTCGTCATCGCCGGGGTCCTGCCCGGTCGCGGTGACCCAGACCGCGTCGGCTCCGATTTCGGCCTGCCAGGCCGGATGCGCCCCGACGACCAGGTGTTGGGCCTCCCGGTCCAGGCAGCGCAAATCCAGACCCAGGTAGGTCGGCCGCTCATCGTTGCGTGCGTGGACGACGTCGCGGGCGGTGCTGACCCCGGTGAGCACCATCAGGCTCGGCAAGCCGGCGGCGTTGGCTCCGGCGATGTCGGTGTCCAGACGGTCACCGACCACCAGGGGGCTGCTGAACTCGCCCCGTTCCAGGGCGTCATACATCAAGCCCGGAGCCGGTTTGCCGGCCACCAAGGGCTCTCGGCCGGTGGCGGTTCTCAGGGCGGCTACCAGGGAGCCGTTGCCGGGCAGCAGGCCGCGTTCGGTGGGCAGTGTGGGATCGAGGTTGGACGTCACCCACAGCGCTCCGGCGTTGATGGCCAGCGCCGCCTCGGCCAAATCGGGCCATCCGATGGTCATCGACAACCCCTGCACCACCGCAGCGGGTTCGTCGGCGAAAAACCGCACCGGCCTCAATCCGACTGCGGCGATCTCCGCGGCCAGCGCATCGGTCCCGGCGACGAGCACCGGCGAGCCGGCCGGAATCCGCTGGCTCAGCATCCGTGCCGCGCCCTGGGCGCTGGTCACCACATCCTGCGCGGTGGCGGCGAAGCCGAGTTCGGACAGGTGGGCGGCGACCTCGCTGGCCGAGCGGGTGGCGTTGTTGGTCACGTACAGGGCGCGGCCGTCAAGCGCCTCGAGGGTCGCGACGGCGCCCGTTGTCGGCGCGTGACCCCGGAACAACGTGCCGTCCAGATCGAGCAGAAAACAATCATGTTGCCGGGCAAGCGTTGTCATGCGCCAAGCTCGTCAATTCGGTCTTCGGCGTCGGTGACGTCTTCGATGTCAGCCGCCGCTGAGTGCAGGAACCACTGGAGGGCCTCCTCAGTGCGGCCCAATGCCAGCAACGTCTCGGCGTAGGCATAGAAAAGCCGTGCCGGAGTGGAGCCGATGCGCGCGGAGTCCAGCGGCGGGGAGCTCAGGACGGCCAGAGC
>VERS01000294.1 GCA_018882545.1 Mycobacterium sp. | reverse complement strand
TCCTGCCGACAACATCGACAGGCGCCGCAGGAGCAAATCCTCCCCGGGAATCTCTCAGGCACCCGTATCGCCGCGACACGGCAACTCTGGAAAGCAGTCGGCCGCACCAGGTCCGGCTCACCGACGGGGCAAACGGCGGCGTCTCGAATGTTCGGGATTGCGACGCGAAACTCTCAGGTCACGATGACAGAGCGGGGAGGAACGCCTGTTGTCGCGCGTTCCTACTCGCGCCTGAACCCTGAGGTTGACCCATGTCCGAATTCTCCTACCAAGAGGGCCGCCGAATCGGCGCCTCGACAGTCGCACCCCCCGAAGGTGGCGAGCCGCATCTGGCCCGCCAGCTGTCCAACCGACACATCCAACTGATCGCCATCGGCGGTGCCATCGGCACCGGCCTGTTCATGGGCTCCGGGAAAACCATCTCGCTGGCCGGGCCGTCGGTGATCTTCGTCTACACCATCATCGGTTTCTTCCTGTTCTTCATGATGCGGGCGATGGGCGAACTGCTGCTGTCCAACCTGCACTACAAGTCGTTCTCCGACGCCGCCGCGGACCTCATCGGCCCGTGGGCCGGGTTCTTCACCGGCTGGACCTACTGGTTCTGCTGGATCGTCACCGGCATGGCCGACGTCGTCGCCATCGCCGGCTATGTGGCCTACTGGTGGCCGACCCTTCCACTCTGGATACCGGCGCTGGCGTCGGTGGCAGTGCTGGTCGGACTGAACCTGCCAACGGTGAAAGCCTTTGGTGAGACAGAATTCTGGTTCGCTCTGATCAAGATCGTCGCCATCGTCGCACTCATCATCGTCGGCCTGGTGATGATCTTCACCAAGTTCAAATCCCCCGGTGGCGCCGAGGCGAGCTTCGCCAACCTGTGGAGCCACGGCGGGTTCTTCCCCACCGGTTTCATGGGCTTCATCGCCGGATTCCAGATCGCCACGTTCGCCTTCGTGGGCATCGAACTGGTCGGCACCACCGCCGCGGAGGCCAAGGATCCGATGAAGACCCTGCCAAGGGCCATCAACGCCGTCCCGATCCGCGTCGGCCTGTTCTACGTCTGCACCCTGATCGTCATCCTGGCGGTCACCCCGTGGACGGAGATGACCCCGGGACAGAGCCCGTTCGTCGCCATGTTCGCCCTGGCCGGTCTGGCCATCGCCGCCTCGGTGATCAACTTCGTTGTACTCACCTCGGCGACCTCGTCGGCCAACTCAGGGATCTACTCCACCTCCCGGATGGTGTACGGCCTGGCCTGCGAGGGCGACGCCCCCGGCTCGTTCGGCAAGTTGTCTCGGCGCAAGGTGCCGGCCAACGCGCTGTACCTGTCCGGTGTGTTCCTGCTCGCCGGTGTGGTCCTAGTGGCTGCGGGTGACTCGATCATCGCGGCGTTCACGCTGGTGACCACGATCTCGGCGCTGTGCTTCATCTTCGTCTGGTCGATGATCCTGTTCAGCTACATCGCCTACCGGCGCAAGAGCCCGCAGTTGCACGCGGCGTCGACCTACAAGATGCCCGGCGGCGTGCCGATGTGCTGGGCCGTGCTCGCCTTCTTCGCCTTCCTGATCTGGGCGTTCACCCAGCGGGCGGACACCCTGCAGGCTCTGCTGGTCACCCCGGCGTGGTTCGCCGTGCTCGGCCTGGTGTGGATGTTCGTCCGCAAAGCGCCGCACCACCTGCAGAAGGAAGCCGCCTTCGAAGCCGAGTTGCACGAGTCCGAGAAGGTCTAGGCAGCCGGACCGCCTGGGGTGTCAGACCGTGTCGGGCAACCGGCACCCTCTGACACCCCAGGCAGCACAACTGAATACGCCGTCGACGCGCAGCGGGAGAACCTCCACCGGAGTTGTGGAGGCGCCGTAGGAGCAAGTTCCTCCCCGGGAATCTCTCAGGCCCCAGTACCGCCACGCCGAGGCAACTCTGGAGAACAGTGCCGGCCGCCCTGACCTTATGTCGGGGCCCGGGACTTACCGAAGGTGAAGAGCGTCTCCCGGTTTTGGGGGCGTCGAAACTCTCAGGTACCAGGACAGAGCGGGGAGGCATCCACATCCTCGTCCGGAGTGATCCGGACACCGCGAGAACTGGAGTGCCCGTGACACATTCGCTTGAGTCAGCCCCCACCAGACCGGAAGGCCGCCCACTGTTGCGCCTGGAGGTCCGCAACTCCCAGACCCCACTGCAGCGCAAGCCGCCGTGGATGCGCACACCCATGCGGACCGGACCGGAGTATCGGCAGATCGCCGAACTGGTGGCCCGCCAGAAGTTGAACACGGTATGCCAGGAGGCGGGCTGCCCCAACATCTACGAGTGCTGGGAGGACCGCGAGGCCACCTTCCTCATCGGTGGCGAGCAGTGCACCCGGCGCTGCGACTTCTGCCAGATCGACACCGGCAAGCCGGCCGACTTCGACCGCGACGAACCGCGCCGGGTGGCCGAGAGTGTGGCCGCGATGGGCCTGAAGTACGCCACCGTCACCGGGGTGGCCCGCGACGACCTGGCCGACGGCGGGGCTTGGCTCTACGCCGAGACCGTCCGGGCCATCAAGGCGCTCAACCCTTCCACCGGGGTGGAACTGCTGGCCCCGGACTTCAACGGCGAACCGGATCTGTTGCGCGAGGTCTTCGAGTCCCGCCCGGAGGTCTTCGCCCACAACCTGGAGACGGTGCCGCGGATCTTCAAGCGGATCCGTCCGGCATTTCGCTACCAGCGCAGCCTGGACGTCATCACCGCGGCCCGGGAGTTCGGCCTGGTCACCAAGAGCAACCTGATCCTGGGGATGGGCGAAACCGTCGACGAGGTGGTCGCTGCCCTGCATGACCTGTACAACGCCGGCTGCCAACTCCTCACCATCACCCAGTACCTGCGGCCCAGCCCCCGGCACCATCCCGTCGAACGCTGGGTCAAGCCGGAGGAGTTCACCGAACTGGAACGCGTAGCGCAGGCCATCGGCTTCCTGGGGGTGCTGTCTGGTCCGCTGGTGCGTTCCTCCTACCGGGCCGGCCGTCTGCAGGCCCAGGCCCTCGCAGCACTGCGGCAACTCTGACTAGACAACTTAAGGAGATTTCATGTCCACCAACGCATCAGACCTCGTCATCCTCGGCGGTGGTTCCGGCGGATACGCCGCCGCCCTGCGTGCCACCCAACTCGGTCTCACCGTGACGCTGATCGAGGAGTCCGAACTCGGCGGCACCTGCCTGCACCGGGGGTGCATCCCCACCAAGGCGCTGCTGCACAGCGCCGAGGTCGCCGACAACGCTCGCAGCGCAACGCAGTTCGGCGTGGCAGCCACCTTCGGCGGTGTCGACATGGCCGGCGTGCACACCTACAAGGACTCCATCGTCAGCCGGCTGTACAAAGGCCTGCAGGGACTCGTAGCCGGTAACGGGATCACCCTCGTGAACGGCCGCGGCAGGCTGGTCGACGCCAACACCATCGCCGTCGGCGACACGACGGTCACCGGAACGAACATCGTGCTGGCGACCGGGTCGGTCCCGAAGGTGATCCCCGGTATCGAGATCGGCGGCCGAGTCATCACCAGCAATGAGGCCCTGGGCCTAGGGGAGGTCCCCTCAAGCGCGATCGTTCTCGGCGGCGGGGTGATCGGCGTCGAATTCGCCAGCATCTGGGCGTCTTTCGGGACCGCAGTGACCATCGTCGAGGCGCTGCCCCGGCTGGTGCCCGGCGAGGACGAGACCATGTCGACCTATCTGCAACGAGCCTTCCGGCGGCGCAAGATCACCGCCAAGACCGGTGTCGCGGTGGCCGCGGTGGCTTCGGGGACCGACTCGGTGACGGTGACCCTGGCCTCCGGCGAGGTTCTGGAGGCTGACGTTCTGCTGGTCGCAGTCGGTCGTGGACCCAACACCGCCGCCATGGGCTTCGAGGAGGCCGGGGTGGCGCTTGACCGCGGTTTCGTGGTCACCGACGACCGGTTACGCACCTCACTGCCGGGGGTCTACGCCGCCGGGGACATCGTCGCGGGGCTGCAACTGGCGCACCGCGGTTTCCAGCAGGGCATGTTCGTTGCCGAGCAAATCGCCGGGATGGAGCCGGATCCGATTGACGAGAAGGGCATTCCGCGGGTCACCTACTGCCACCCGGAGGTCGCCTCGGTCGGGCTGACCGAGGCGGCCGCGCGTTCGGAGTTCGGCCCCGACGTCGCCGCGCTGGTGTACGACCTTGCCGGGAACGGCAAGAGCCAGATCCTCAAGACCCTGGGCGCGGTAAAGATCGTGACGGCGCCATCCGGCGAGGTCATCGGGGTGCACATGGT
>VERS01000293.1 GCA_018882545.1 Mycobacterium sp. | reverse complement strand
GGTCGGTGCCGGCCGCCGCCGCGTCGCGGGTCATCGCCCGAAACTCGGCAGCCCTGAGGCCGTTCAGCACCGCCCCGAGCACACCGGTGAGTCTGCTGTCCGCACTGCCGGTGCTGCCGGCAGCCCCCGCCCCCGCGTCCGCACAGCGCACCGCCTCGCCGGCAGCCGCGGTGACGGCCTCCGCGGTCGGGGGCGGACCCACCAAGGTGCTGCTGATCGGCACCGACGGCACCAACCTCAGCAAGATCCTGGAATACGCCTATGACAGTCCGGCGAGCGGATTCCGGATCGCGATGGAAGACGGCATCACGGGCGCGACCAGCCTGATCGGACACACCACGATCTCCGGGCCGTCCTGGTCGACGATCCTCACCGGTGCCTGGGACAACAAGACCGGGGTGATCAATAACCTCTTCAACCCGGCGCCCTACCTCAAATGGCCGACAGCGATCAACCTCATCGAATACAACAAGCCCGCGGTCAAGACCGCAGTGGTCGCCGACTGGCAGTACATCATCGATATGGCCGGCGCCGGCGGCTATCCCGCCGACGTCAGGGAATTCGTCGAATTCACCAACACCTGGGAGGACACCGACGACGTGGTGGCCGACAAGACCATCGCGCTCATCCAGGCCGCCAAGGCTACCGACCCGACCTTCATCTTCTCCTACCAGGTCGCCGTCGACGAGGAAGGTCATCTGCACGGCGGCGGTTCCACCCAGTACCGCGACGCAGTGATCAATACCAGCGAGAACATCGCCAAGATCCTCGGGGCCGTGTCGACCTGGGAAACGGCCAACCCCAGCGAGCAGTGGACGGTAATCATCACCACCGACCACGGCCACCAGCAATCCAAAGGCTTCGGCCACGGCTTCCAGTCGCCCAACGAGACCTCGTCGTTCGTGATCTTCGACCTCGAAGGCGATGGTGCGAACGACGGAAAGCAGAACCTCGGTTACACCAATGCCGACATCACCCCGACCATCGTGAATCTGTTCGGCATCGCCCAGCGGTCGGACTTCGACGGCGTACCGCTGCAGAGCAAGACAACAGGAATTGTCAGCCCGGTCAACCTCAAACAGGCCCTCAGCGATGCGATCGCGACCAACGGCTATCCGAACATCGGCACCGACATCGCACTCGGGACCCGTACGATCTTCGCGAGTGTCCCGTACCTGATCGACGGCTTCGTCACCAACATCACCGACCTGCTGCAGTCGGTCATCGACCGGGACATCTTCCTGATCAGCGGCATAGCCCAGCTGACCAAGTGGATCGTGGAGTTCAACGGCGACTTGGCTGTGGGCGTGACGCAGGCTTTGGCCCGAGTGGTCGCCACACTCACGGGATCAGGCACCATCCCACCCTCGGACTCGCCGTTGCCCGCGCCCCCGGCCAACTCCGAACTGCCGTGGGTGCTTGAGGCCACCGCGGTTCTGGCCTAGTCGAACAACTTGACCCTGCTGGCTCCAGATGAGAGGAACCACAATGAGTTACGCCAAGAGCATCGGCCGGTTGGGTGCACTTGCTGTTGCGCTCGGCATCGGTTACGGCGTTTCCGACGCGCCGGCCTTCGCCGACACCATCGAGAACTCGGGGTCGGAAAGCTCCTCGGCGTCCTCCGCGCCCGGAGCGTCGCCGCGTCAGGCTGGCAAAGCCCGGGTGTCCGCTTCCCCCCGCCGGGGGGGCGCGGCCCGGGAGTCCAGCGAGCTGTCGGTAGGTGATAACGCTCCGCGCCCAGCCGCATCGAGTAAGCCGAAACCGGTTGCCGCCGAAGACAACGGTGCAACTCCGATCGGCCAGCGCGCTGCCCTGCCCGCGCCCAGCGCCGCGGTGAGCGAGCAAACCGCTCCCGTGCCGTCGGCACCCGTCGCGGTGTCACCCAGTTCCACTAACGCGCCGGTGGTGTTCGCACCGGCGCCGGCTACGACGGTAGCCGCGCCTGCACCCGCTGCGACCATCACCCCGGCGGCCCGCCCGGCGGCCAGCACCGCCAGGGCGCTGCCGGCCAGCACCACGGTGAAACTGGTCAGCACGGCGCTGGCACCACTGCTGGGCGGCGGGACCGGCGGGGCGCCCGGACAGGCTCCGCTGTTGTTCAGCGTCCTGGCGTGGGCGCGGAAGGAATTCGAGCGCCTCGTCGGCATCACCCCGGCTGCAGCGGTCACCGCCACCAGCCAGACGCTGAGCCCCAACCTGCTGGTCAATCCAGGGGCGGAGTTGGGTGATCCCTCACTGTCCGGGTACAGCGCCGTCTCGATCCCGGGATGGACCCTGACCGGAACTCCGACGGTGATCAAGTACGGCGCATCGCGCACGCTCTGGCCGATCGGTGTCAGTTTTCCGATGCCGAACCTGCCGTCGTTCCTGGGATACCCCAAGGCCAAGAGTGGACCGCCCGACGGTGGGAACCAGTTCTTCGGCGGTGGCGACGTCGCCACCGGGACGCTGACCCAGACTGTCGACCTGCGTGCGGCTGCCGCCGACATCGACAAGGGCGCCGTGCCCTTCAACCTCAGCGCCTGGCTCGGCGGCTACCTCTCCGATCCGTCCGGGGCGTCGGTGAAGGTCGACTTCCTCGACGGCAACAAGACCTATCTCGGCAGTGCAAACATCGCCCGCGTCGGGCCCCTCCAACGCTTCTTCCAGACCGGATTCAAAGAACGGTCGACGACGGGCACCCTCCCGACCGGGACCCGCTACGCGCAGGTCGCGCTCACACTCGAGGACCGCCACTGGGTGACGTTCGGCTTCCCCATGCTGCTCGGCGGGGTCGACTTCGACTACAACTACGCATTCGCCGACAACCTCGGCTTCACGATCGGCGCGAATTTGCCCGCGCCGCCGGCACCCACCCCGCCGGTGTCGACGGTCGGCGAACTCGACCACGTCTTCATGGTCTACATGGAGAACAAGGGCTACACCGACATCGTCGGCAGCACCAAGGCGCCCTTCCTGAACAGCCTCATCGACGCCTACGGACACGCCAACCAATACCACGGCCTGACACATCCGAGCCTGCCGAACTACTACCCGGTGATCGGCGGCACCGATTTCGGCCTGACGTACAACTGCGACAAGCCCTGCATCGACGCCGACACCACCCTGGTCTCCAACATCATCAAAGCGGGCAAGACGTGGAAGGGCTATGCGCAGAGCCTGCAACCCGGAGCCAATCCGCTGGTCTCCAGTGGCGACTACGCGAGTGACCAGCTGCCTTTCCCGGCGTTCAAGTCGATCGCCAACGACCCCGCAGCTGTGGCGAGAATTGTTCCACTGGAGCAGATGGCCGAGGACCTCAAGTCGGCTGCCACCGCGCCCAACTACGCCTGGTTCGCCGCCAACGAGGACTTCAACGGAGAGGGCCCGGTCGACTTCCCCTGGGGAATGCTGAGGTTCGCCCTCAGCCAGCTCGAACCCGGCAACCCGTACAACATCCCGGCACTCGACGAGTTCCTCTCAAAGACCGTCCCAGTGGTCCTGAACTCAGCGGTGTGGAAGGACCCGGCCCGCAAATCGGCGCTGATCGTCACCTTCGATGAGGACAACAACAACACCTCGCTGGGCTTCGGCAACCAGGGCAACCGGGTCATTTTCGTGGTCATCCCCTCCGAGGGTGCGGTGGCCAGCGGAATGCGCGGGGGCGCCTTCACGGCGACCAACCACTACAACCATTACAGCCTGCTGCGGTTCATCAACGAATCCCTCGGCCTTCCGACGCTGACCAACAACGACAAGTTCGCGGCTCCCCTGAACGAGTTCTGGAACACCGCGGCGAAGTCGGGCGAGGGTTCCGCGCTGGTATAGCACCGGTGGGCATCTATGCCGTCACGGGCTCGGCGTCCGGGATGGGAAGTGCGGTCGTCGAGCGGCTCAGCGGGCTCGGCCACCGGGTCATCGACGTCGATATCGCCGGTGCCGAGGTGGTGGCCGATCTGTCCACGCCGACCGGACGGCGCACGGCGGCCGAGACGGTGCTGGCGCGGTGCGACGGTCGGCTGGACGGTGCGGTGCTGGCGGCCGGCCTGGGGCCCACCAAAGGTGCCGAGCGGCGGATCACCGAGGTCAACTATTTCGGGGTGGTGGAACTCTTGGATGCTTGGCGCCCGGCGTTGGCTGCTGCCGAGAGGGCCAAAGTCGTTGTCTTCTCCAGCAATTAGACGACCACCGTGCCCGCGGTGCCAGGCCGGGCGGTGCGCGCACTGCTGGCCGGGGACGCCGAGAGGGCGCTGCGCAGCTACCGTCTGCTGGGGCCGGTCGGTCCGCCGATCGCCTACGCGGCGTCCAAGAT
>VERS01000292.1 GCA_018882545.1 Mycobacterium sp. | reverse complement strand
GGCCTGGACCATGTCGTTCTGGTCAAGGTTGCCACCACCGCGGTCGTCGCCGGCCTGCTGGGACTGGCCCACGACCGGGTCGTCAACGCGATCTCCCAGGCCTGGGTCGACGGCCAGGCGCTGCGGACCTACCGGCACGCGCCCAACACCGGATCGCGCAAGAGTTGGGCGGCCGGGGACGCCACCAGCCGCGGGGTCCGCCTTGCCCTCATCGCCGCCACCGGGGAGATGGGTTATCCGTCGGCGCTCACAGCCCCGGAGTGGGGCTTCTACGACGTGTCCTTCAACGGGAAACCCTTTGCCTTCCAGCGGCCCTACGGCAGCTATGTCATGGAGAACGTCCTGTTCAAGATCTCGTTCCCGGCGGAGTTCCACGCCCAGACCGCGGTGGAGTGCGCGCTGGAAATCCACCGGCGGATGGGCGAACTGGGCAAGACCGAGGCCGACATCGCCAAGGTGACGATCCGCACCCAGGCGGCGTGCGTCCGGATCATCGACAAGAGCGGGCCGCTCAGCGGGCCTGCGGACCGCGACCACTGCGTGCAGTACATGGTCGCGGTGCCGCTGATCCTCGGTCGGCTCACCGCCCGGGACTACGAAGACGACGTGGCCGCCGACCCGCGGATCGACCGGCTCCGGGAGCGGATGGTCTGTGTCGAGGATCCGCAATTCACCCGCGACTACCTCGATCCGGCCAAGCGGTCCATCGCCAACGCCGTCACCGTCGAATTCGACGACGGGACGGCGCTCGACGAGGTCGTCTGCGAATACCCGATCGGGCACCGGCGCCGCCGTGCCGAGGGGATTCCGTTGCTGGAGGACAAGTTCCGACTCAACCTCGCCCGCCGATTCCCGCCGGATCGCCAACAACGGATCCTGGAGGTCTCGCTGGACCAGCTGGCGCTGGAGTCGATGACCGTCAACGACTACGTCGACCTGTTCGCGGTCTGAGGCGGCGGGCCGCAGCCATGTCGCCGCAGGCCCTGCGCCGGGCCGGACGTTTCAGAACTCGTGGCCGTCGACCAGCGATCCGGCGGCCTCGGTAGCCCAGTAGGTGATGATGATCGCCGCGCCGGCCCGGCGGATCGAGAGCAGACATTCCCGGATAGCCGCCCCGCGGTCGAGTCCGCCCGCAGCGGCAGCCGCCTCGACCATGAAGTACTCGCCGGACACCTGGTAGGCGGCGACCGGAAGGTCGGTGCTGTCGGCGACGGTGGCGATGACGTCGAGGTAGGGCAGCGCCGGCTTGACCATCACGATGTCGGCGCCCTCGTCGATGTCGAGCAGCACCTCCCGCAGTGCCTCCCGCCTGTTGCCCGGATACTGCTGATAGGTCCGACGATTGCCGGTGAGCGAGGATTCGACCGCGTCCCGGAAGGGCCCGTAGAAGCTGGAGGCGAATTTGGCCGCGTAGGCCATGATCCCGACCGAGCTGTGTCCGGCGGCGTCGAGGGCGTCGCGCATCGCTGCCACCTGGCCGTCCATCATCCCGCTCGGGGCGACCATCTGCGCGCCGGCATCGGCCTGCGCCACCGCGACTTGCGCGAACCTGGCGATGCTGCGGTCGTTGTCGACGTCCCCGCCCGGCCCGAGGACACCGCTGTGCCCGTGCGTCGTGTACTCATCGAGGTTGACGTCGCCGATCACCACCGTGCTGTCGCCGACCTCGTCGCGGACCGCGCGCAGGGCACGCTGCATGATCCCGTCCGGATCCCAGGCCTCCGAACCGATCTCGTCTTTGGCCGAGGGGATGCCGAAGAGCATCACACCGCCGACCCCGGCCGCCGCGGCCTTGGCCACCGCTGCGGCCGCCGAGACCACCGAGTGCTGGTACTGACCCGGCATCGAGGGGATCTCCCGGGGTCGGTCGATGCCGTCACGCACGAAGATCGGTTGGACCAGACCTGATCGCAGCGGAGTGACCTCGGCGGTCAGCCTGCGCAGGGCGGCGGTCCTGCGCAGGCGCCGCGGCCGGTACCGCCCCGGAGTCACGGGGCGCCTTCGATCTCGTTGGCGGCGAACACCGATTCGATGTGCTCGATCAACGCTTCGGGGGGGCGCGCATAGCCGAAGCCCGTCGTCGGCCGCCCGACGCACCCCAGGGCGCGCAGTCGCACCTCGTTCTCGGCGGCCTTCAGCACCATTCCGAGCGGGTCGAGCACCGGGAGTCCGCTCAGCTCTCGAATTCCGTAGTGCCACAGTATTTCCGCTGGCAGACCTTCGGCCGGGATGATGACCTGTGCGCCCTCGTCAGCCGCCCGAGCAGCGGCGGTGGTGAAGTCCCCGAGGAAGACATCCGGGTCCCCGGCGATCGCGGAGACAACTGCGTCCTTGGCGCCGGGGATCACCGAGTAAGAAGCCAACAGGTGCTCGGCACGGTACCTGGTGACGTTGGCGACGATGGGTTCCCGCAGCGCTGCCGCAAAACCGATGAGGCCGAAGCGCATCTCTTCCCTGAGGCAGTGATGGAAGGAAACACTGCCGTATCCGAGGGTGGGGATGGTCGCCAGCGTGCGGGCCGCGGTGAGTCCCGGATCCTGGCCGGCGGCGATCACCCACGCGTCGAAACCGTCCCGTTCGGCCTGCACGGCGGTCCTGGCGAAGTAGTGGTTGAAATGAACAGCGACGGCGCCGAAGGTGACGTAGTCGTAGGGGACGGCAGCCTCGTAGGCGCGGCGGGGCAGGGTGTGGATGACGACCTCGGTGCCGGGATCGACGACGGCGCCGATGTGCGTCCGGTACCACTGGTCCAGCGCGGGCATCCGGCCTTCGACGACGTGCTTCTGCAGCCAGATTCTCACCGGGACCCCGCAGCCGTCAGAGGTGCGTCCAGAAGCGAGGCCTCGATGAGGAACCGGCGCGCCGCGGCGGGGTCGGCGGCGAGGCCGGCGATATCGGCCAGGTGGCTCGCGACCGACCCGCTGCCCTGCAGCCCGCGGACTCGTCGCTCGCTGCGCGGGACCACCTCCTCAAGGAGGTGACGGCGCCGGACATCGGCCATCTGCGCGACGGATTGCTGCTCGACCCGGCCGTGCAGCCACTCCGCGACGACCGGCATCATCGCGAACGCATCGTGGATACCGGCGTTCATGTTCAGCCCGCCCGCGGTGGAGGTGACGTGGGCGGCGTCGCCGAGAATCAGCACCGGGCCGGCCTCGCAGAGGTAGCCCGCCGCCACCCCCCGCCGTAACCGGTAGCTGTCGATCCGGTCGATCGCGAGATCCTCCGGGCGCAAGGGTGTCGCGTTGCCCAGCGCCTCCCGGAATCGTTCGGCGTCGTCGAGTTCGTTGGTGGTCCGGACGATCAGACGGGTGTGGCTGCGCATCTGCAGCACGCTGACGCCGTCGTGGCCGCCGCGGAAGTAGCACAGGCCCGACAGCGCCGTGGCCGGATCCGCCGCGCGGAGCCGGCTGGTGAGGTCCGTCGTGGTGAAGGCCCGGATCGCCCCGGTCGGATACTCCGCGGTGGGGAAGCCGATCCCGGACAGTCGCCGGACGGCCGAGTGCGCACCGTCGCAACCGATGACGACATCGGCGGCGATGTCGCGGCGGACCCCGCCCGCCGCCGACACCGTCACCCGCGGCCGCCCCGGGTCGAGGTCGAGGTCGACCAACGTCGCACCGGTCCGCACGCCGACCAGCGGCTCGGCGGCCAGCAGTGCCCCGCAGCGGTCCAGCAGGGCCTGCTGGTCGAGGTGGATCCGGAATGGGTGGGCGGTGAGTGAGTCGATCATGCGGTAGTCGACCTCGGCGAGCACCTGCCCAGCGCTGTCGCGCCACTGCACCGCGGTCACCCGTACCGCACCGGGATCAGCGCCGAGGTCGATGCCGATACCGCTGAGCAGGTCCAGGGTCGAGGGGTGGAATGTCGAGGCGTGTGACTGGGTGATCAGGCCCGGCCCCTGCTCCACCAGCGTCACCGCAACACCGCGCCGCCCGAGCAGTAGCGCCGAGAGGGCGCCGACCGGCCCGGCGCCGACGACCACCGCGTGCGGAGTCACCTCAGACCGCCTCCCGGCGTTGTAAGTTGCAGTGTGGTGGGCGTTGCGTGATGTGGGCCGAGTGTAGCGGGACGCACGGTCCCGGAGGAGAGTGATGAACCCCGACGACACCGCGGAATACCCCGAGCTGGCCTGGCTGGCCGACCACTGTCTTCGGGTTGGTCTGGTGGTGCCCCCGTCCAACCCCACCGTCGAACCCGAACTCGACGCACTGGTCGGGGACGACGTCCTCGTCTACAGCTCCCGGCTGCCCCGCTACGTCGGCTTAAGCCTGGAGGAACGCAACCGGCTCTACGCACC